>JBCCJB010000233.1:0-6802 GCA_039028015.1 Planctomycetota bacterium | reverse complement strand
GAAAACTTGGGCAAGATGGCAAAGGCGTACGTTTCCTCCGGATTAATTTAGTCCTGCCTGTCGTCGGACGTCGATCAAATATGCGACCCCGACCACAGGATCGAATGGAATGATGATCAGGCTCGAATCAACGCACGGATCTTCCGCTGACAATTGCGACCCGAAGCGCTCTCTCCGTACTGCCCAACGACTCGGTTTGTGGTTGATTTTAGGTTGGTTCGTGATGGTTGAACCCGCCCTCATCGCTGCCGCCGACTGCGGTTGTGAATCGGTCGTCTGTGATTGCCAGCCAAACATGGTGAGTTGCGGAGCCGAACCGGCATGTGGGATGGAACCTGTTTGCGGAATGGAGCCGACATGTGATTGCGAACCACTTTGCGGCTGCGAACCAAGCTGCGATGACATGTTGGATTGCGGATGCGACTCGGCTGTTTGCTGTGGTGCGCCACAAAATCATCCCGGTTTTCTCAATCGCATGCCGCCGCGACGCTGCGGCGCCATCTTTCAAGCACTTGATGCCGTCGCTGGTACTGTCGATCAATTGGCTAAAGGTGCCTGTGAGTGTTTCAAACCCCATCACCGCGCGACGTGCGCCGCCATGCCGAACGCAACGTGTGATTGCCACACATGTCAATCGCCTTCTTACGTTGCACCAGGTCATCCATCCGGCGGACAGCCGTATGCGCTCTATCCATCCGATGCCCCGCACGCATCCCTACACGCCACCGAGGCGCCGCTTTTAGATGCGTCACCCCACAACTCAAACACGATCTCACCGACGCCGCATTTGGAACCATCAATGCAGACCGAATTGCCACCGGTGCCGCAGCCCATGCCTATGCCGCAGCGAACCCAAGAGATTTCGCGTCCTGGGCGATTATACGATTCGCTGTCCAACCCATTCGAAGACGATTCAGTTCAGCGCATGTCGAAACGACGAATCGCACCAGCCGGTTTTCAAGATCGTAGCGATGACGCTCGCTTCAGTGATTACTACCGTCGTTGAACTCAAGGGTTCGTTACAATTAGCGGGATGACACCCGCATCTGGCCAGGACCGTCGGAATCGTCTCGCCATTGCAGCGATAGCTCTGGTCCATGCTTTTGTTTTTGTCACCATGTCAACCGTGCTGGCCGATCATGTGACATTTCGTTTGACCAAAGACGACGGCTCACCACGCAAATCAATCGATGGCGAGATTCTGGTTGAGGCCGCTGATGGTGGCATCATGATCGAGGGCGATGACGGTCAGATTTGGATTGTTCAGCCCGAGCAGCTCATCGCGCGCGAATCCTCCGAGCCACCGGCACCGATTGATGCCGCTGAGATGGCGCAACGACGATTGGCGGAACTACCCGCGGGTTTTGAAGCCACGATGACAGCTCACTACGTCATCTTGCATGGCGGCAATGAAACCTATGCCCGTCAGGTTGGAACCCTCTTTGAATCGCTTTACCGTGGTTTTTTTGCCTACTTCAAAAACGGTGGCATCGACCTGCACGAGCCCACCTTGCCGCTCGTAGCGATCATTCTTCCTGATCGGAATCAATTTCGCCGGCACGCGCGATCGCAAATTGGTGACACGGCCGATCACGTTATTGGCTACTACCATCTGCCCAGCAATGCGATGACCACCTATCGCATCAACAACTTGGAACGAAATATAGCCACGCTGATTCACGAGGCCACCCATCAGCTGTCCTACAACTGCGGGCTGCAGACTCGGTTTGCTGATAATCCGATGTGGTTGGCGGAAGGATTGGCGATGTTTTTTGAGTCACCCGATTTCTCCAATCCACGCGGTTGGCGAGGCATCGGTCGTGTCAACCAAGTAAATCTCAATCGCTGGCAGCGTTATCAGCGAATCCGCCCCGCCGATTCACTTCGGACGTTGATTGCTGACGATCAGCGGTTTCGAGACTCAGAATCCGCCGAGGCTGCATACGGGGAAGCCTGGGCACTGACGTATTTTCTGCTCAAAACCCGTCGCAGCGACTTCTTGGGATACTTGGAAACGCTCCGTGAAGCGGAACGCTTGCGAGAATCGACCCCACGGCAACGCATCGAGACGCTTGAACGTGCATTGGACACGTCGCTCGAGGAGCTTGATGACCTGTTTGTGCGTTACATGCGCCGGGTGAGGGCTTAGAAAATCTGGGCAAGATGCGGCTAATGCGGTGAAAAACTAGCCTCGGAAGGCTGCGGGGGCGTCAAGCCGCGATCCGGGGGCTATGATTGGCCGGTTGTAACGATCATTTCAATGATCTGACTCAGCTGTGATCCGCACCCGCTGCCCGCGATGACATCCATGTTTGCTCGAAAGACTCGACGCTCCGCCAGATCCGTTCCCCGTCCATCCCATCGCCGAAAGTTGCGTGCGGAATCACTGGAACAACGACGTTTGCTGGCTTTGGATGTCGTCGATGTGGTCAAGTTGACGGCCGGATTCGAGCTGACTGGCGATGATGGCGTGTTCGGGACTGCCGATGATGGCATTTTCACGCTCGATGAATTCGATCAGATGGGATCGAGTTTGACGGCGGCGGATTTGGATCAAGATGGTCGTAACGAGTTGCTGATCGGATTGCCTGAACGCGACGAGGTGCGAATTCTGTCGTTTAACGCCAATGGCACACCACGAAATGTGGTCACATTGGCGGACGGTGTCAGCGGGATTCCTTCGAGCACGATTGAGTCGGGCGATCAATTTGGCGCGTCAATCGCGATCGTCCAGAACGATTCGCTGGGGACGATCCTGGCAATCGGAGCGCCTCAGGCTGACACGGGCGGCGAGGTTTTCATTCTTGAAATCGATGCGTCGGTGCTGTCGAACCTAGTGGTCAACCAAATCGAGCCCCTTTCGTTGGCGGCCTCACCATCCGGTTTTTCGGTCCCCGCTTTCAGCCGCTTTGGCAGTGCGTTAACTGTTGGCGACGCTGACAACGATGGCTCCGATGAAATCTACGTCGGTGCACCGGAAACAGAGATCGGTGGCGTCGTTACCGGAGCGGTTTTTCAATTTGACTTCGATACCGATCCTTTTGTGATTGTCAATTCGTTCCGAATTAGCGATCAAAGCGGTGAAGGGCTCGATGGCTTCACCATTGAATCAAGCGATTTGGTGGGACAGTCACTCAGCATCTTTGCAACCCAATCATCGCCGCCCAACTTTGAGCTCGTCATAGGTGCCCCTGGTGATGATGGCACTAATAATATTGATAGCGGCGCGGCGTACTTTTTGAATCTTGACACTGGGGCGGCCCGAAAGGTGGCCGATCCTCAGCCTGTTGACCTCGCCCGATTCGCTGCAGCTTCCTCATCCTCACCCTCCCTCCCAGATCTGGATGGCAACGGGATAAGTGATGTGCTTTTTGGAATTCCGGGAGCATCCGTCGGCTCTGAAATGCCTGGCGCCATCTCGCTGGTCAATCTCGTGTCACCGACGGAGATCACAAGCCAACAGATTGATGTTTCTGATGGAGAACTGACCGGATTGACTGCAGAAGGAAACCAATTCGGCTCCGCGGTGGAAATTCTGGGCGATATCAATGGCGACGGGAATCTGGAAATCGCCGTGGGCTCCATATTTGATGACACGGACACCACCGGTCTGAATCGCAGCGACCTAGGTGCGATTTACTTGTTGTCCGTCACACCTGTGGATCCGGAATTGGTGGTCGATGCCTTATCGCTATCCACATCCGAAACCGGAACATCTGATTCGTTCTCGGTGTCATTATCGTTCCGACCTAATGAAGACGTGACGGTGAGTGTGGTGAGCGATGACACCAGCGAGGTCGATGTCGATGTGAGCTCACTCGTTTTCACGCCAACCAATTGGGACATCGCTCAAACGGTTACCGTTACAGGAGTCGATGACTCGTTCGTCGATGGCGAACAGATCGTTGACGTCATCTTGACGGTGATCGACCCGTTAACGTCGCCCTTTGGTTCAGCATCCGAATTCGTCACCGTGTTTAACGAAGATGACGACGTGTCACCAAGCGTTGGAAACATCACCGGAACCGTCTTTCGCGATGATGACTTCAACGGGGTGGTAGGTGTCGATGAGCCTGGGATTTCTGGCGTGACCGTGTTTATCGATTCCAACAATGATCAAATCTTAAACCCGACAGAAACGTCAACTCTGACCGACGCGAATGGACTCTATCAGTTCCTCAATGTCGAAACAGGGCTGGTAACCGTCTCACAAATTCCCATTGATGGTTTCTTCCCCACTAGCCAATCGATCCAAACAACGGTTGTTGATAGCGGCGTGAGCGTGGTTGATTTTCCGAATCTGCCAAACGGTTTTTCGATCACAAGCGATTCGATTCTGAGCGTTGATGAAGCCGGTACCCAGATTGAGACCATCTCGATCACGCTCGATACGATGCCGCAAAGCGATGTGGTGATCACGTTGTCACCAAGCGATGCAACGGAAGTGGCCATCGATTTGCCGTCTCTTCTATTTACGCCGAGCAACTGGGATATCAGTCAGAGCGTGACCATTCGCGGTGTCGCAGATCAGGTCGTCGACGGTGATGTCCTTAGCGGTGTCACAGTCGCAATTGATGACTTGGCCTCGGACGATGGCTATGACGATGTCGCAGACGAAACACTGTCGGTGACGACAACGGATTCCACCGTCCCCGCATTCACAATCAGTGCCGATCCGAATTTGACCGTGAGTGAAGACGGCTTACTGACGGAGACCGTTAGTGTCTTGCTCGACGCACAACCACTGAGCGATGTGCAGGTCGATATCACACCGCTGGATTCAACCGAAGTGAGTGTGTCAGCACCACCGTTGACCTTTACTGCGATGAATTGGGGTCAACCTCAAGTGGTGACACTGGCCGGAGTCGATGACAGCGTTGTTGATGGCGATATCACGAGCCAAGTTGTCTTTCAGGTCAACATCACCGAATCGGATTCGCTCTGGACGAACGTTGACAGCCAATCGATTAACGTTGTCAATCTCGATGATGATTTCATCAGCGGTATGGGGGATATCACCGGCGTGGTCTATCGCGATGACAACAATGATCTCAGCCGCGGTACCGATGAGAGCGGCCTGTCCGGCGTGACGGTCTATGTGGATTCAAACGACGATGGCGATCGCGACTCAGGCGAGCCGTTTGATATCACGGATAGCAACGGACAATTCTTTATTGTCGACGTTCCGGACGGCGGTACGGTGACCATCCGACAAGAACCGCTCAGCGGATTTCTACCAACGGGCGGTCCACTGAATGTGTTTGTCGATTCAGCGGGTGTCTCGGGATTGGAGCTCTCCAATTTGCCGCTAGCAACGCTTGCGGGCTCCGTCTTCGAAGACGCCGATGGCGACGGATCGTTTGGAACCGGAGAGTTTGCTGAGGCCGATTTTGCGTTGGGACTCTTTGCCATCAGCGGTGCTGTGTCGACATTTCTTGAATCACAATCGACTGATTCAGCGGGCAGCTATATTTTTGAAAATGTCCTGCCCGTGGGGCTCACGGTCTCAACTGAGTCCGGCTCGATCGTGACCCCGGACCGCTACGAAATCCGCTCGCTGATCGACACGCTCGAACAAACCGTTCCCAGGTCGGGCATGTTTGGCGATGCCGAATTGATTGCCACCGGCACGACGCTGCCATTTAATTTTTCGTCAGCAACACCGACCCAGGAAGCTCAAGTCGATACCTGGTTCAACACCGGTTTGGTGAATCCTTCGTTGGGTTGGGGCACTGGCGTCCTATCGGGTGAATTGGTCGCGGCCGATTTTGATGGCGATGGCGACGACGACGTCGCGGTTGCCAATGAACTTTCGGACCCAACTAACACGCTGACGACAATTTCAGTCTTCCGAAACATCGGTGGCAGTCTGGTTTCGTGGCAAGAGATTTTGATCGGCGAAGCGTTGCCCCGACTCACTTCAATCACAGCCGACGACGTCAATGGTGACGGACGACCTGACGTGGTGTTCACATCGCTGGGTCGACGCGAGGTCGAAGGCTTTGCGACCGGTGAACTGTCGACGGGCAATTACGTGGCAGCGTTGTTGAATCGAGGAACCACACTTTCGGGCAGCTGGAATGGATTCGAATTACGACCCGAGTTAATCGCAGCAGGCGTCTCTGACGATCTGGATGCGAACTTTGAAAACGCGTCACAAGTCTCACGCGACAGCGATGATCCCGTCACGCTCAACAATTTCAACCCCGATCGAATTGATGGCCCGATGGGTGTGGCCACCGGCGACGTGCTGGGCAACGGCACAACTCAGGTCCTGACGATCAATGCGTTCAGCAATAACCTCTCCGTGATCTCTCCCAATTTGGGAGGCACACCCGTGATCGGTAATCTTGACGTGGAGTCCGATCGACTCGCTGAAGTCACGATTGGTAACATCGATGGTGATGGCATCGATGATGTGGCCCTGGCGAGCGTGGATGGCTTCGTCGATGTGTTGCTGTCGAGTCGATCAACGGGCACCTCCACAGGGCAGTTTCGTTTCGGCTTTACCGAGTTGCGTGACAGCGAATCGCGCACCCGTTCGGTGGTGGATGTCGAAGTCAGTCGTGTTCTTGGCACCGGCCAATCCGAAATCGTTGCCCTCACATGGCCCAATCGTCGCTTGGACCTCGACCCCTTCGACTCAAGTGATGACGACTTCTTTGGCCGTCTTGACGTGATTTCAGTTACCGACAACAGCCTCGTCGGCGGGCCTAATGAAATCGACTTGGTAACCGTGGAACAAATCACCCTCGGTGAACGGCCTATCGCCGTCGCGACGGGAGACCTAAATCGGTCGCTG
>JBCCJB010000232.1:0-6842 GCA_039028015.1 Planctomycetota bacterium | reverse complement strand
GGATATTCAGCGGCCATCACGTCGGCAGCGACCCGTCGCCACAAACGACTCGGCTCAAGCACGTTCGCCTTGTCGACACTCGTCAACCGATTGGATCGTCCCCGGGCCGCTTCGGCTGCCATGCGAACGATGCGACGGACTTCCCCGGCGGAATAAACCATCGACTGAAACGCGGACTCGTCATCACCCGAGCCCGATGTCCCACTGTCACCAAAATAAATGCCACCGGTGAGTTCGCGGAGGAACAGGATGTCGGTGCCATTGACGATTTCAGGCTTCAGCGGCGATGCATCGGCCAGTTGCTCGAACAATTTGATCGGCCGCAGATTTGCGAACAGGCCCAATTCTTTACGAATGGCCAGCAGGCCTTTTTCGGGCCGCGTTTTAGCCGACGGATCGTCCCATTTGGGTCCACCAACCGCACCGAGCAAAATGGCATCGGCGTCTCGGCAGGCTTCGAGCGTCGCCGCAGGTAAGGGATCGCCCGTTTCATCAATCGCAATCCCGCCGATCAGATGCGATTGAAATTCAAATCCATGCTCGAATCGCTTGGCAACGGCTTCAAGAACCGCACGAGCTTGTTCAATGATTTCAGGACCAATTCCGTCGCCGGGCAACAAGATCAGGGAAGCGTTCATCAGGATTGATTGAGTGATAAGTTTTTAGACTCGATTCGCATAACCAATCGGTGTCCGAAACCTCGTCCCAATCACCGACAACGCTGGCGCATCGCACGGTCGGCATGGGACACTTTCATTCACGCCAACTTGGTTGGCGAAGATCGTAGTCCAAACTGGGGTTGAGCCGAAGATGACGTGCCCATCGCGTCACGATCAAATCGACTGACCCCGAGATAGTTGATGCATGAATATGGCTCCGGCCGCCGCCACGTTCAGACTGTCGATGTCATTGTTCATCGACAACCGCACACGACGACGGCAGCCCGCTTGGAATGCCTCTGGCAAACCTTCTGCTTCATTTCCCAGCCATAACACTGATTTGCGCTCGAAGCTGGATACCGATGGCTTATCTAATCTGCCCTGCAATAAGTTGCCGTCACCTAGGCATGGCACATCACGGTTCAGCGTGGTCGCGATCGTTTCAACGCCACGCTGATCACAGGACTCGAGTATTGGCACAGCAGAGCGAGCATCAATGAACCGAAGCCGAAACACCGCTGCCATCGAAACTCGAATCGCTCGACGCGAAAACGGAGAGACAGTGCCATCGCCCAACCAAATGTCCCGAAAGCCAAACGCAGCCGCCGTACGCAACAATCCCCCGACATTCTCCGCGTCGGTCACACGCAACAACCCAAGCCCCAGCGGCGCGATGTCATCAGATGCCAAATGGTTTCGCCACGAAGTCAATTCGGGAACCGCGGCATGGGCCAGAACACCCCGATGAAATGCATAGCCGGCGACCTGAGAAAGGATCGCCTTATCGCAAGTGTAGATAGGCACATCGCGAGCCAGCCCAGCCAGGCTGATATCCTTGGCATGCGTCATCTTGAGTACCGAATGCACCACGTGATTCGAACGCAGTAATCGTTCCACAATCAGATGGCCCTCGGCGATTAAGCCTCGATCGTCGCCTCGATGCCGCAGATCGCGATACGGATTAAGACGTGGGTCATCGATATCGTCGATGGCGACCGTGGTTTGCATCCTTTCCATTTCCACTCTTGAGTCTCGAACGAACTCCAGATACGACGTCTAGGAATCGCCCGATGTCAAATTATCGAGGTCGATCTCCTCAAGCGATGAAGCGGTCGATGACGACGAGGTCGATCTCGGGATGCGAGGCGAGCCCGGTGTGGTCGGAGTGGAATCGAGCGTTGCAGCATCCTCATCAACATCCTCCGCCGCGTCCTCTTCAATTTCGGCTCGATCCGCAATCCGAATTTGGACCTGACCCGCAACGACCCTCACCACTTTGATCGACATACCCGTGTCGATCGGTTGGCCCAACGAGACCGCGTTGGCACGATGACCATCAACAATGATTTGTCCCGATGGCAAACAGTTCGTTGTCGCCGTGCCGATACGACCAACAAGATCGTTAAGGGGGACACCGTCGATGGTTTTGAGCTCGTCGCGAGGCGGATTGGTCGCCGAATCGGGTGATCGATTAAGCATTTCTCGTCCGACCGGTGTTCGCGGCCAGATGCGAACGATCAAGGCAAACAACGACGGAATCGTGACGACAAAGACCCCCGTCATCGTGATGCCAAACGAAAGGCTGTGCGTGAACGCGATCAACAGTGCTGAGATCCCCGCCAGCGTCGCCGCGATCCCCAATAGACCACCGCTGGGAACGAAGAACTCCGCCACGATCAACGCATAGCAGAAGACCGTTAGCCCACTCGTATAAAACACCGGCATGAGCTCGTACTCAATTTAAATGTGCGATCAGGCTAAATGTGCGATCAGGCTAAATGTGCGATCAGGCCAAATGTTCGATCACGGTAGCTGCTCTAGAATTCCAGACGCTTCAACGATGGCAATTCTGATCGAAGCTGACTGGCGATGGCCTGATCCGCATCCAAGCGAGTAATGAAGAGTGTCTCAAGCGACTTCAGCTCACTCAACTCTATCAAACGATCCGGCGTGATTGATGTCCCGCCAATGTGAAGCAATTTGAGCTTCGACAACGAAAGAATCACAGGCAACGACACATTCGAAACGCCCTCGCAATTATCAAGGTTCAACTGCGTCAGCTTGCCATCGTCTTTGATTTCCGCCAAACCGGCATCGTTGACCTTAGTCATCCACAGATTCAACTTGCTCAGTGATGGCATCTTCGCAATCGCTGCCATTCCGACCGACTGAAATTCCGTCTCGGCAAGTTCCAAGTCCTCAATCGCTGTTTCCGCGATGGGGTCAAAACGATCGCCGGTAATGCCTGTTTGACGTAGCCGAAGCTTTTTCAGCTTTGAAAGCTTGGCAAGTGTGGTGAGACAGACATCCGTCACCGGAGTGCCCATCAACGAAACCTCGCGGAGATTAGTCATGTTCGCCAAGACCACAATCCCTGCATCAGTGACGGACGTGTCCTGCAGCGTGATCGCTTGGAGCGGTTTGAAATCGATCAGTGTCAGCATTTGGTCATCGGAAAACGACGGACCATAGATTCGCAATCGCGTCAGCGACTTGCAATTCTTAAGTATCCCCGGAAGATCGGTCGTGATCACCGATGCGGGTAAGAACAATTCGGTGAGCCGGGGCAATTGTTGGATACGATCAACGATGGGTGACAGCGTTTCAGTATCAACCGACCGCAAGTCGAGGACCACGATCTCATCATCACGCTGTCGAACAATCGCTCCTGCGATCGATTCCCAATCGACAATCGTCCCCTCAGGCTCGGATTGTGATAGCGAGTCGAGCTCGGAAGGACTATCAACTGTCGGACGCGATGTCGTCTCGCAACCAAGCAGCAACCCACAAACCACGCCAACCGCAAGCCACGTCCAGACAGCGGCGGCTCTGGGCCGCATCGCGATACGATCCGCAGCGACCGCCTTGCAGCCCGGTATCATAAAAGGCTCGTGGGCGGTTTTGGGATTGCTGATTGTGCCTGCGTCCGCCGGGCTTGATGATTCGCCCCACGAATTGCCCAGACAATCGGAAAAGAATCCTTGATGCTGCCGTTCCTTGAGAGGATGCATGATGACAACTGATGATGACTTTGAAACGGCGGATCTGCCCACCGAAGGCACTTATGTGTGTGACCAGTGTGGCGAAGACATCGTCATCCCGCTAGACATTGCCGCCGGAGGCGATCAGTCGTACGTGGAAGATTGCCCGGTTTGTTGCAGCCCCAACGTGATTCACGTGCATATTGCTGAGGACGACGTGCGTGTTTGGGCCGAACCCGAACAAGATCGCTACTAGTCAATTAAGCTACGACTCCACATCGACATTCATGTTCTCATCCACTTGATTCAAGACATTTCATCTCCGGTGAATTCTACTTTTCGTTATCGCCCAAGTGTTGGGCTGGCCCTACTCACATTGGTATTGATTAACCCGACCACGTGTTGTCTCGCGTCCGAAACTCAATCATCACCGCCCAACGTCATCGTGATCATCGCCGACGACATGAACTGGGACGACTGTGGCGCCTACGGTCATCCCAGTATTCGAACACCCAACATCGACCGGTTGGCCAGCCAGGGCCTCCGCTTTGAGCACGCCTATTTAACCACCAATTCATGCAGTCCATCGCGGTCAAGCATTTTGACGGGACGGTATCCCCACAATACTGGTGCCGAGCAATTGCATTGGCCGTTACCGCCTGGATCGGAAACGTTCCCCAAGGCCCTGCGGGACTTTGGTTACTATGCCGCCGCGGCGGGCAAATGGCATCTCGGCGACGCAGTTCGCGATCACTTCGACCGCATTTACGAAGCCTCATCAGCTGGTTTCGTTTTGCCCGCGAGCTCCGATGGTCAACCAGCCAAAATGATCGCCGCGCAGCCTAGCGGATGTGAGGATTGGCAGAAGGCATTGGACGATCGACCCCGCGACAAGCCTTTTTTTCTCTGGTTGGCCGCTTTGGATCCGCATCGCGAGTACACCGACGGTGCACTGAATCCACCGCACAACGTGAGCGACGTGATCGTGCCTCCCCACCTGCCTGACGTTCGCGATGTCCGCGAGGACCTTCGGCTCTACTACGATGAGATTGGTCGGTTGGATGGTTACGTTGGACGAGTAATGTCACAGCTGGATGAACAGGGCGTAAGCGAGAACACGGTCATCCTATTCATCAGCGATAATGGACGCCCGTTCCCACGCGACAAAACAACGCTTTACGACGGGGGCATTCGAACGCCGTGGATCGTACGCTGGCCGCTGAAGACGGCACCCGGGCAAAACACAAAAGCCTTGGTCAGCGCCGTCGACATTGCATCCACTGTGATCGAGTTAGCCGGTGGCAAACCGGATTCGTTTCCGACCGATGGCCGGAGCTTCGCGGCTACGCTGATGGACGCACATCAACCGCATCGTCAATATGCCTTCGCCGAAGATCACTGGCACGATTATGAGGATCATGCCCGATCAGTCATGACAACCCAATTCAAACTCATTCGAAATGACTATGTCGACCTGCCGCCAACTCCATCCGCCGATGCCGGTCGAAGTTTGACCTGGGAAGCGATGCGACGACTGCAAGCCGAAAACAAGCTGTCGACCGCGCAACAAGCCTGTTTCAAAAAGCCCCGAGCACCGTGGGAACTGTATGACTTGCAGCGTGACCCCGGCGAATTGCGGAACATCGTCGATGAGCCAGCTTATGAGGTCGTTCTGACCGATCTACAGGACGCGTTGGAGACCTGGTCGAAACAAACCGGAGACTTTCTACCTTCGCGGCGAACGCCCGACGAGTTTAATCGAATCACAGGAGAACCAGACCACTCCGTTCGCGTTCGACCTCGACCTTCCAAACAAATGATGTTCGGCACCAATGGTGCTTACTGACCGCCGAGGTTGATGACAATTGATTCATGACCCAAGCCAATAGGCATTCGGCGTCCCGATCGGGTCAATAATCATCATCGATTCGCGAAGCCGCTAACAATTCCAAGTACTTCTCCCGCACAAACTCATTGAGCTGATCTGAATACTCAGCGTCAAGACGATTGACACGGATCAACTCAATGATATCGGCTAGATCTTGCAACCTGTGTGACGTGGTCATTCCGCTCGCAATTTTCAGATTGATCAGCGTTGGCAGCGTGATGTAGGTAATGCCATCGTCATGGGTTTTGCTGGCGACTTCGGGATCAGGAAAACAAACCGGCTTTTCGAGTCCGTCGCCGGGAAAGCCTCCCGACAAAATAGCGTCAATGTCGACCTGGTTGACTGCATCCCGGAAGTTCTTTGACCCTTCGAACTTGTTGACCCATCCGCGCCCGATCCATTTCTCCTTGAATCGTCGGAGATCGTCGGCACGGATCAAGATATCAACATCCGCGGTTGTTCTTTTGTGTCCATGCGCATTCGCTGCCATCGCACCGGCAACGGCATAGTGAATATTCATCTCCGTCAGGGTGCGATGCAAACGATGCATCGCCTCATGAATGGGTGATTTTTCCATGAAAAACAAGTCTGCTCGCCGCGTCACCTCAGAAATCGAAATCGCCATGCTCGTAGTCCCATTCGCATTTGTTGCGTGGCTTCAAACAGATCCACTTTATAAACTAGTGACAAACGCTTTTGCTAAAGAATTATTCCCACCACGAAAGTTCAAATGAATCGCTTGCTCTTTGTTTCCAGCATGTTTCTGGTCAGCGGATTGATCGGGCTTCCACAGAACATCAACGCCGATCAAGTCGCATCGGCGACGGTCCTCCTAGATGATGATTTTGAACGTGACGAGTCGCAAGAGATCAAAGATGAGGTGGGCAACGGATGGAACACCAATAGCCGTACTCGCGCCGCTGGCAACAAACAAGTTGACTTGATTGATGGCACGATGCACATCCAACGACATGCGGTCGCCGATCATGGTGTTTCCGTCACGCACGAGGTTGCTTTCGCCGATGCAATCATCTCCATGCGGTTTCGGATCGGACCCAAGGACGACCTGGGAATCAACATCGCAGACATGAACGAAAAATCTGTTCATGCCGGACACATCTGCATGGCTCAAATACGACCCAAACAGTTGCAGATCAAAGATCTTAAGAATGGTCTGATGAATTTAACCATTCGAACCGATCGCAAAGCCGGCAAGGCCACGCCCGAACAGAAGACGCTCGTCAAAACAAAAATCCACCAGACAAAGATCGATATTGCACCAAACCAGTGGCATGATTTGGTGGTGAAAGTTGT
>JBCCJB010000231.1:0-6857 GCA_039028015.1 Planctomycetota bacterium | reverse complement strand
GTTGCCGACGCTCGGCGTCACCTACGCCACCGCCCCGACGGCCAAGGCGGACGCGACGCGGATGACGTTCGTGCCGCGAGTCGAGACGCGCGTCGGCCGGATGACGTTCGTGCCGCGAGTCGAGACGCGCGTCGGCCGGACGACGTTCTTGCCCACTGGGGCCCATCGCATTAGTGGAAGCAACCACGCCCAGCGTCTTCATCATGCCCAAGGGAACCACTTACGACAAAGTGATGTCCAACATGGAGGAAGTGAAGGCTCGCGGTGGTCCGGTCATTGCCATCGCCAGCAGCGAAGATCAACAGATACGAAAGATTGCTGATGACGTCATCACGATCCCCGAGGTACCCGAGTTCATTCAACCAATTGTTTCCGTCGTGCCTTTGCAATTGCTGTCGTATCACATTGCCGTGCTTCGCGGATGCGACGTGGATAAGCCACGCAACTTGGCAAAGAGTGTCACGGTTGAATGAATTCCGTTCGACTCGGGTCCGTTTCCGATCAAGCCAAAAACTGAATTAACAAAACGGCACTGCAAGTGCCAACTAAATTAAAGATAGACTGACAATCACCACTACGGATATGAAGATGAAAAACCTGGGATTGAGTTACAACTGCCGGAAAGCATTGATGGTCAATATCGGTGAATCGGCGGGATCCGAGATCGCCGATCTGATTGCCAAACTGGTCGATGAGGTTGAGGAATTGCGGCGCACCAAGGTTAGCATCACTCGGATTGTCCCTCAGCCGGGCGATAGCCCACGCGAATTCGTCGACGAGCCGGTTTGAATCAGCGCGTTACCTGATTCAGAGCATCTTCAATTGGCTTTGATTTCCGCGGCCTCCTCGGGCTTCTTATTGCGAGCTCCTCTGGCGGCTCCAGCCGTCACTTCACCATAAACGCGATCGGGCATCACTGTGATGCGGTCGCCTTTAACCCGAGTATCGACAGGTGGCTGATAAAATCCAGCGACTTTCACGCTATCGCCGGGCTTGGCCAACGACAGATTGTTGATTTGCAACTCAAGCTTGGCATCGGGCGCGACCATCGTTTGAAACGGTTGTTTGCCGATCTGTAACGCCAGACCGCCCTGCGGTGTGACCATCATCAAATTGCCAACCACGGTTGCGGGCCCCATAAATCGCGATTTGCCGCGTTGATTGCGATCCTTGGGGTGAATACCCGGTTGAAAAGGATCGCGGCGATGCCCTGGCAACGAGTTCAGATTGATGGGAGCGAACACAACCAGTTTCGATACCGGCTGAGTCGGTTGTCCGCTCGGTCCGATCACCGTGTCAAAACGAACCAGCATGCCCCGTTTCAGATAAGCCGGCATTGCCTTGGCGACCAACGTTACCGACGACGGATCATCGGGCAACTGAACCAACACATCGGTGCCATCATCGCGAGTCACCGTCATCATGACGCCTCGAACTGACTTCAATGTGCCTTTGAATTCCGTCACTTCATTGGCCGCGCCCGCAATCGAACCGGGACCGGGAGGGCCGAAACCGGGCGGAGCCGCGACGACATCATGGCTAAGAGCTAAGCAACCGAGACCGACAAACGTCACGCCAACAAACATCAGGCCAAGATGCTGACGCAGCGGACACGACCGACTTGCGACACGGCAACAACGGACAACCGGTCGCGCTGGAAACAGTTGCACTGGAAAAGGTCGCACTGAATACATTGTCATTGAGTGACCTGGATGAGTGAATCAGAAAACGCGATCGGGGCCCCAAGTCTTTCGCATTCCGCATTATACGCTCACTCGTCACTCGCCCGCATAAACGGCGTCAGATTGAGTTCGTAGCTGCAAAATTCCGCATCGGTAAAATACAAATCAAGTTCACGCGTTGCCGACTCAGCGGAATCACTCGCATGGACCAAGTTCATCTGTCGACTGCCGCTGAAATCACCCCGAATCGTTCCGGGAGCCGCCTTCAACCCGCTGGTCGCCCCCAACATCTCTCGCACCACCGTGATCGCCTCGAGTCCCTCAAGCGCGAGCGCCACGACCGGAGCCGACGTAATGAACGCTTCCAGCGAAGGATAAAACGGCTTGTCGACATGTTCCACATAATGTTGGCGAGACAATTCGGGAGTCACCTGCAACAATTTCATCGCGATGATCTGCAGACCTTTTGACTCGAAGCGAGATAACACTTCGCCAATCAAACGGCGTTGCACACAATCGGGTTTGAGTAAAACAAGGGTGCGTTGCATCGGTGACTCTAACCAACCTGGAGGGAACAGAATGAAAACCAAATGGGTGACCGACACCCAGAGGTAATCCGCCCAAAGGTAATCCGCCCTCGCGACCCCGCCCAGGGCCGAATGCGACCCAGCCAAAGCTGTTAGCGATCACGAGACCCCAGACCGTACCCATGCGTGATGCCGAATCGAATCCATCGATCGATGATCAAACGATCCTGCAGCCCTCATCGTCCGACAGCACCAAACGAAGTCTTCCACCGTCGCTTGATGACGGCTTGGAAAGCCTCCTGGAACAGCTGGCCGCGATCGCTCCGGTCGATAACCCAGCGGATTTGATCGATCTGCTCAATGCTTCAAAGACGGGGCCCCCGGCCTCCGGGTTGGCACTGCCCGTCTCCCACACTGAAACACAAACCTCGCTTTCGACACCGTCAGCATCTTCCGACATCACGCGTTTGATCGAAATGATCAAGCTGGACATGGCCGCGGCGGCCGAGCATGGGCGTGTTCCTTGGATCGAGACCTACGTCGACGCAATGCCCGACCGATTGCCGCTAAGGTCCGTCCCGCTATCGCTGGTGATGGAAGAGCGTTTGCTTCGCGCCGATATGAACTGCCCCATCGACGACGCAGAATACCTCGCTCGCTTTCCCCATCTCGCCTCCGCGATTGCAAAGCTGGACGAACCCAATACGAAACCGACCAATCACAACCATCGGTCGGACCGAGACCAGCGTTCCAGCGCGACGACCTTGCCTGCTAGTCGCGAGCTTTCCAGTGGTCAACAAATCGATGACTTCGAAATCATTCAACCACTCGGTCGTGGATCGTTTGCCAGCGTTTATCTGGCTCAACAGCTTTCCATGCGGCGACTCGTGGCTCTCAAAATCTCGTACGAGGGCGGTGATCGCGTTGGCGGCGAATCGCAGACGCTCGCACGGCTCGATCACCCCAACATTGTCCGCGTATTCGATCAGCGAATTCTTCCCGGCGGGGCCGGTCATCTGCTCTACATGCAGTACGCGCCCGGTGGCACATTGGCCGAAGTCGTTCGCCGCGTCAAAGCCATGTCTGAACCCCAGAAAAGTTCTTTAACGGGTCAGATCCTAATCGACGCAATTGATGCGCAATTACTGGCGGCCAATCAACAAGTTCCCGAACGTTCGGTGACGCGAGAATGGTTAACACAAGCGTCGTGGCCCATGGTGGTCGCTTGGATCGGCGTTCAATTGGGACGAGCGCTTCAAGCAGCGCACCAGCAAGGCGTCCTTCATCGCGATGTCAAACCTGCCAATGTGCTGTTATCCGCTGATGGTATTTCCAAGCTGGCTGACTTCAACGTGAGTTTTGCCACCGCGAATGATCTTGGCAGTGGCACAAACCATTTGGGCGGTTCAATCGCTTACATGTCACCGGAACACTTGCGTGCCATCTTGCGATTTCATGGCATCGACGTCACATCACATTCCAAAGTCCGCCACGCCGATGAGGTTGGGCGTGCGGCGGATATCTACTCGACAGGCGTGATGCTTTGGGAACTGTGGCAAGGCACGCGACCATTCCACGTCGATTCGAATGCACGCGGCGTGGACATGATTCAGCAACAGCTCCAAAGTCGGCTCGAGGTTGTTTTCAACAACGCGAGCACGACGCGCCATCGCGATAAACAACGCGACAGCTGTCAACGCGTTTTGCAATCGGTGCTGCAACGCACCCTCGATCCCAATCCCAACGCACGCTTGCAAAGCGGAAATGAATTGGCGGCATCACTCCGATTGGCCATGCATCCCGAGTGCGCCGCCCTGTTTGAACCCGACCGACATTCATGGCCTTATCGTATTGGCCGACTATCGCCATGGTTATTGGCGGCGAGCATTATCATGCTTCCCAACATTACCGCCGGCATCTTCAATTTCGAATACAACCGCATTCAAATCATTGAGCATCATCCAGAGCTCAAAGACCGATTCGGCCAATTGGCCGCGATTGTCAACACGGTCGCATTTCCCATCGGCGCCGCTCTGATGATCTGGATGGCATCGCCCGTCGCCAAGGCGGTGACCGCCACTGGCAATCACAATCCAACCGACACCAATCGCGACAGTTTGGTGTCAGAAGATGCCTTGCAAAGCACGCTGCATCTCAGCCATCGGGCCGCATTAATTGGCGGAACGTTATGGGGGATTGCGGCGGTGGTGTATCCGGTGGTCCTCTCCAGCGGCTCACCACGATTGCCGACCACCGAAGCGTGGCACTTCGCGATCTCACTATTAGTCTGCGGAGGCGTCGCGGCCGTCTATCCGTTCTTTGGATTAATTGTGCTCACCACGCGCGTGTACTATCCAAAGTTGGTACGTCGAACGATGTACGACGTCCACTTTGAATCACGACGCAAGTCGGTGCGTCGCACATGCGGCCGATTCTTGCTCGCTGCCGTGGGGATACCACTGCTATCAATCGGTCTGCTGACCTCGCGAGAAACCATCGCGCGAGAAGTCATCGTGATCGCCATCGCGCTGACGACGATTGGGCTGTTTGCCGCCTACGCCGCGTACCAATGCGTGATCAACAATTGGGAAAAAATGGCAATTGTGTTATCCCGTCGTGGTGACACATCGCGTTGGAATGAAGCTTCACCGGACGCTGCCACAACAGGATAGCCATACGTGAGGCATCGCTCTCAATACCGATCGAGGACCTATGTGGATCGAACCGACCGATCACAAGTTCAGTTTGGGCGAACGTCTTGGAGCCGTTGCTCAAGCAGTTTGGTACTTCGTGAGAGCATCACCCGAACGGCAGCGTCCGACTTGCCCATAACCGCGGCGATCGCTTTGGTTGCTTGACCCTCGACGTAACGAAGTGTGATGGCTTGCCGCTGCTCCTCGGGCAAGGCGTCAATCGCCTGGCGCAGTGCAGACAAGCGAATGTCTCGGCTCAACACATCACTCGGTGACGTGATGCTGGCCGCGAGCAATGCTTCTAGTCCTTGATGCGTGGCGTTACCTCCGCCGGTGCTGGCACGATCCTGCAGCGATTTCTGTCGCGATGCATCGCGGCATTTTGCCTCGAAATGAAATCGATGGGCATCAACTGCCCGCCGCCGCGCGATTTGCTGCAACCATTGCCAAACGGAATAGTCGTCAAGCGGTGCCGTCGCCAACGAGGTAATGGCGGTCGCGGCGATCTCCTGCAGCAAATCATCCAGTTCAACAACGGCAAGCAATCGCGGACCCGTGATGCGTTGCATGAAGCTTCTCAAGGAAGCGCGTCGCTGTTCGATATAATCGGCTAACAGCTGAGGATCTCGGCTATCCCGGATCTGATCGTGCCATGTCGCATCGGAGGACATTACCATCTCAGCTTTCACGAGTGTGACGATCAAGCCACCAAAGCAGCCCGCCACCCAACAACGTCGATCCAGACTCTCCCCAAGTCCACCAAGCGGGCATGCCAGCCATTGAATCAACGACCGCTTGCAACAGGGCAAATGAAAGTGTGCCGTATGCTGCCCAGCGGACCAACGGTCGATAACGCGTTAAGTCAGCAGCAATCAACAATAACGCCGCACCGACGTACCCGTAAAGCAGCGAAAGGTTTCGAGCCAGATAAAAGGCAAGTGGCGACTGGCTCGGAAAGTCAATGCGCAGTTCTTCGGCGATTTCGATCATCCAATGCGAGGGCATGATCGCGGCGAGAAACGCAAAACAGGCGGCCACACCGATGATTCGCAAAAACAGAATCAACCAGCGTGGAGACATAGTCAGTCGGACATCAGAAGTTGTACGCCGGATTGTTCGAGTCGAAATCCGAATCGCTCAGGCCGACGTTGAGCTGAAGATTCAAATAATTGTATTCCTCGATCACGCCACCTAATGCGTCAGCGGGAGACCCCGGTGCAGGCCAATCATACGCGATGTAACGAATCGGCAATCCCAATTGATCGTCCAAGAACACATCGGCTTGATAGAAGTCGAGTTCGGGACGCCGCGTGGGCTGCTTGACTCGCAACAGCGTGCAAACTCGATCTCTCACCCGGGCGTTCTTGAAAAAGTCCGCACTGACATCGTCAAACTGCAGGGCTGTTTCACCACGATCGATCAACTTCACGATCATGTTTTCCACACCAATTTCGGTCATGGGATAACGCTGGCCTCGCATCGCCAGCATCCCGTCGACAGGCAACGACACCGTTGGCAGGAATCGACCCTTCATGCCACCCTCGTGAGCAATCAATTTGCCATTGTTTTGATTCTCAACGTAGATGACCTCACGTCCCTTCGTCGCGGCTGGCTTAAGGAATTGGATGTAGACGCTAAAGGGTTGAATGACTTGCCCACCCGCAATTTTCCGATTGCGGATTTTGACCATCATGAACTCATGCTCACCCAGCGTCTGCCCAATCCGTTCGCGTTTGACCAACGTGGCGGTGTAGTCCCGCACCTGAGCCTCTGATTTAGCCAACGCGTCTCGCGCCATGTCGAGACCACGACGCAAGTTGGGATGACCGCCGGTGGGTCGCACGGAAGTAGGCTGCGTCGTCGAAGAGAGAGCTGCATTGGCGACGCGATGAACCGGTCGTTGCCAGGATGGTGGCGGCGCAAGATTGGACGCGGGCGGATTCTGTGCCATTGCC
>JBCCJB010000230.1:0-6894 GCA_039028015.1 Planctomycetota bacterium | reverse complement strand
GTTGAAACGACTGATCAAATTTGCTGGCTAAGAACAAGCGACGCTGAAACAAATCATCAGTCAGATACTTGGGCAGATCGATATTGGCCAGCCCATCGGTCGGATTGGCAATCGGCACGGGGGAATACGCTGGTGGCAAAAATCCGGGACCGGGATGCCGATTCCCGCTACCGATCAGGAAGTTTCCGGGCAGCTCACGATTGAGCCGTCCCTTACGGTCAACCATCCAGGCGCCCATCGCGGGATGCCGAATGCTGTTGAGCTGTTTGTACCCGGTTCGCATCAGATACTTGCCTTGCTCATGAGCACCGGTTTCCGTCGACAGCGACCTCACCGTGGCAATCGCACCTGCCAGATACGCGAGTTTGGGAAATCGATCGCCGTATGAAATACCAGGCACTCGAGTCGCGATCGGTTTGGTTTCGCCCGCCTGCTCAACGCCCACCTTCGGATCAAAAGTGTCCAAATGCGACATCGCACCATCCATGAACAGGTAGATGATGTGCTTTGCCTTACCCGGCATGTCCGCCGAACGGCTGGCTGCCGCGGCTAACCCGGAGCGATCCGCCCGCGTTGATGCTCCTAGAAAACCACCGGCAAAAGTTACGCCAAGCGTTTTCTGCGTCATGTGATTTAGGAACGCACGTCGATCATCGCATTGAAATTCAAACATGGTTTGATCACCTATCGCGTCGGTCAACTAAAGTCTGGGTAATTCGAAAAGACCGGCCAAACTGCCGGTAGATAAATTGAGAAGTGTTTATTGAATGAACAAGAACTCTCGGGTGTTCAGAAGCGCCCAAATGACATTGCCAAATGCGATGCCGTCCTGTCGTTGTGCGTTAATCTCTTTGGCAGCCAAGACCCGATCCGTCGGCGTTGGCTGACGAGTCAAAACGGACAAGAAAATGGCATCGACGCGTTCACGCGTGGTGCTCAAGTCCATCACGTTGTCCACCATCGCCGAACCAGGTTCGAGCATCACATGCGTGATCGGACCATTGAACATCGCCAATATCTGCGGCACCGTTGCATCAGCACTGGCGCCGTTAATGGTCTCACGATCACCTTGACCAAACTGTCGTAAAAAGTGCTCCGCCGGCAACGGTGACGGCAGTTCGCTGGCCCGGCACAGCACATTGCCTTGATACGCGTGGCGGTTCATTTCTTTCCGCTGGGTTGCGGCGAAATACGTGTTCTTGAATCGTTCCGCACGACGCTTCATCTCGTCAAAACCCAGGTTGGCGAAATTCAACGACATCACGGGTTTCATTTCGTCTGCGGTGGGTCGTTGCATGGGCCACGGATTATGAACAGCCAACGTCAACAAGCTGTCCCACACCTGTTCGGCCGTCATGCGGCGAACGGCCGGACCCGGGAAATAAAACGGCTCGCCCGAGGTCACGTCATAATCAAAACCACGACGCTGGTAGGTCTGGCTGTACAGCACTGTGCGAATCAATTCCTTCACGTCGAAATCTTGACGAATCAGTTCCTCGCCCAAAAACGCCATTAACGCTTCATTGACGCAAGGATTGTCTTCTCGAAAGTCATCGATCGGTTCGACAAGCCCAACGCCCAACAATCGTTTCCAAAGACGATTGACGATCGTATTGCTGAACTGCTCGTTGTCGGGGCTGGTCACCCAAGCGGCAAATTGCTCACGTGGCGTGCCACCTTGTGCGGATGTGGGAATCTCTCCCCAGAGCACTTCGGACTCAACGATCGACTTTGGCTCTGCGTCGGAATAAGCGTAATCGTGCGGCAGCCGCATTCGCTGCTTCAACTCACGAACTTGGTACGTGTTGGCCCGGGCGAGACGCTGGAATTCACCGGGAACGCGACCCTTGGGAAATCGTTTCTTGCCCTCGTTGATCAGCGCATTGGCGGGATTGGTTTTCTCAAAACCCGGATCGCCTTTGATGATGCGAGTGCGAGTCCCAGCCGTGAAAGCCGCTAGCTGATAGAACTGATACTGGGTCCAGTCATCAAACGGATGGTCGTGGCACTGAGCGCATCCGATTTGCTTGCCCAAAAAAATCCGAACCGTGTTGTCGATGTATGGCAACGGCATGCCATCGTCACGGAGCTGGTAGCCCACCGCTGGATTGTCCCAGAGGCGACCATCGGCGGTCAGCATTTCGTAGACCCATTGATCGTACGGCTTGTTTTCGGCGATCGAGTCTTTGACGTAAGACAAAAACGGTTGGGCGATCATGTTGGGTTGTGGCTTATCAACCAAACGCAACGTGTCAGCCCAAAAGTTGTAGAAGTTGCTGACGTAATCCGGTGAATTCAGCAGGTCATCGATCAGCTTTTCTCGTCTGCGAGGGTCATCAGAAGTCAGAAACCGGGTCGCTTCGCGAAACGTTGGAATGCGACCGGCCACGTCCAAATAAACTCGGCGCAGGAATGTTTCATCGCTGCTGCGCTCGCCCGGAACGATGCCTTGTGAAAGCAATTCCTGTTCAACGAAACCATCCAAGGTCGACGCGGCAGACCGGACGCCTGATCGGCGGTCGGGATTGACGGCCGCGACCGACATGTCGACAGCCTTCTTCTCACGAACGCTGGCGGGCAATCGGATTTTCGCGGGTTTTGCTTTTCCCGCCTGCGAAGACTTGGCGCCGCGACCATTCTGAGCGTTCGCGCCATCCGCGACGATGACTACCAGCACAATGACAAGGCAGCGGACTGCCGAAGCCCACAGGGTCACCGAAGGAGTCAATGCATGAGCCATAGCAATGGTTCCAAAGGAGCTCGATAATAGGGAGAAGGCTGCTCGAAAAGCGAACTATGATTCTAATCGATCCCGACCGTCGCAGCTGCGGTCAATTCTTGCCCCATCGACGGAACGCGAGCGATGCTGATACGTACTCGGAATAACCGGCCTTTTGCCGCCATTTTGTGCGGTTTGATCATTCTGTCGCATTTGAGAGCCAACGCGTCCGAAGAAAGTTCCAACGCGTCTTGGACCGTCTCGACACAGCATGATAGCGATGGCAAAGTTGCCTCGATTGAGGTAACCCAATCAGGCCGATTGGTGACACGGGTACACGCTGATCTGCGCGGCACGCCCGCGGTATATCCTCTCCCTTCGCCATCCGGCCTGCCGCTGACTCGTGATTTTCCCATGACCGGCGCCGGGCCTCTGGAAAAGTCGGACCATGACCATCACCGCTCTTTCTGGTTCACGCATGGGCTCGTCAACGACATTGACTTTTGGATTGATGACGACAAACCCCACGTTGGACGCGTCGTTCAACTCGACGCCACTGCCGAAGCGACGACCCAAGGCGTCACGATTCAGACGACCAATCAATGGCGTGATGCCAAGCAAAATCCTTTGCTGGACGAAAAGCGGCGATGGGCTTTTCATCAGTCTGCGGGGGATACGATCATCGATTTCGAAACCGAATTAACCGCAACCGACGGCGACGTCACATTTGGTGACACCAAGGAAGGATCGCTCGGCATCCGCGTGGCCGGATCGATGAAAGTTGACGCGGGACTCGGCGGCCAAATCATCAACGCGGCTGGGCAAATCAACAAACAAGCTTGGGGCGTTGCGTCACCCTGGGTCGATTATAGTGGTCCGATCGTCGCGACCAAAGATGGCGAGAATCCATCCAAGACGACCAGCAACGCGCCACTGGCGGGCATCACGATGATGGCGCATCCGTCCAATACGGTTAGCCCAACTCGTTGGCATGTTCGCACCTACGGCTTGTTTGCCGCCAATCCATTTGGTCGAAAACACTTTGGTGAACCTGAGTACTCAGGTATTGTCGTCAAGTCCGGCGATTCATTGCAATTGAGATACCGAATCGTGCTTCACGATGGTGCCCATGATCCAGCTCAAACACGTCGTCACTACGAACAGTGGCGATCACGTTAGCGATTCGGAGCTGTGAGGACGGGTGGGTGAGACGGATTGAAGACCCGGTGCGATTCCGCACTCAACAGACTCACTGCCCGCTGACGAAGCTGATTCACTAGTGGATCCGAAGGTGAGATGGTTTCAAGCTGCCGGGCCGATCGCAACAAGGATTCCGCAATCAAGAACCGTGACCGGTCGGGCATATCGGTTTGGATTGATGAGCGGAAACCAATCGCTGGCCTGGCCTCACGCCGAGAAGGACCGCCACTCGGAGGCTGACCGCCACCAGGAAGTCGATTGAATCTTGAATCCGCGTCCAGAGAACTGCCGTTCAAAACGCTACCGCGACTTTTAACGACATCGAGCACATCACTCAAAATCGGCGATTCGCCGCGAACGGACTCACCATTGAGCGCAGCACGGATGGCGGCTTGAGAACGAGCTTTCGATTCCGGATCTGATGGGAGAAGCTGTTCGGGACCGGGGACCACCCCAGCAGGAAGCTCCAACCGTGATGAGGCATCTCCTGGTGGCTCACTCCACGTCAGTGACGCCATCGATGCGGTGAGTAGGCAAACCAACGGGGCTCGACACTTCATGGCGATGCTTTCCCGCGTTGATCCTCTTACGACGATCCCGGGGGAGCATGAATGCTGAAAAGATCTTTCCGTACGCAATCCGACAACAGCACGACGTCCCCAATTGGACACTCGATGAAACCAAACAGACCGATCACGCATTTGAATTTATCCACAGAGAAAATGGGCGCATGCTTCATTCCTGCCTTGCCTGGGGCTTGGCATTAATCCATCCGGCAATCAATCAAACTTGCTGAACCAATCGTTGCACCCGAGCCACAGCGTCATCGGCCAGCAACACACGATGATCGATCAAAACACAACACTCGCCAAATTGCTTGGACGATAACAGCGATCCAATTCTATCGGCGCGACGCGATGAAATGCGATGCAAACTGCGAAATCCGAGTCCAATGGGAAGCCCTAACGCGTCCAACCGAGCGATCAGTTGCTGACGATGATCGGCTGACGAGGCGAAAAACGGAAACTTGTAAATCGACAGCGTGCCACCGGACAGATAGTCGTCCATGACCCGGCAATTGATTGACGCCCAATCAAATCGTTGCAGCTGAGTTGCGGCGGCCTGGCGTCGCTGGTGGTCACGGTCAATCGTCGACCATTGTGGCAGCACCGCAGCACACGCCAACGGCGACATGGCCGTCGCGTCGCCCGGTCGATCGACCAATTGATCGATTCGTGCCGCCAAACGATCCGATCGGGTCAACAACGCCCCACCACTCCCGCCCGTAATCGGTTTGCTGCCACCAAAACTCAATGTGGAAAAATCGCCAAGGGTACCGACGAGTCGACCATCCGGCGTCATGCCTGCCGGCGTTTGGCAGGCGTCTTCAATCAACAGCCATCCATGTTGCAAGCAAAAGTCTGCGATTCTGGTCATGTCCGCGATGTGACCATAGAGATGGGACACAATGACCGCGGCGATCGACTCGGGATCAATCGACTGACCAACCTTCAATAACTCCTCAACCGACATCACGGGTCGATTGCCCTCCACGTCGACCAAAACCGGACGTCCACCCAAACACTCCACAGTCCGGAAGTTTCCGGGATAGTCGTACGCGGCCAATATGACTCGGTTGGCCGCACCCGATCTTCCCACGTCGGCAGCACGTAGTGCCAGCTCGATTGCCATCGTGCCGCTGCACGTCAGTCGCACGTGTGGCATTTGATGGATGCCGGCAATTCGTTGCGTTAATTGGTCGGCGATTGCTGAGTGATATTTGCCCCATTGTCCGGAGCTCATCACATCGCTGACCGACTTCAAAATGGCGGGGTCATCAGGCGGCCAACTGGGCCAATCATCGCGACTCATGGTCGTTGAGGCTGGGCTTGTGGCGTGTTTTGGGCTTCCATATCATGCCGCATCGCTCTGAACCTCCCACATCACGCTGGACCAGCCCCCGTCGGTTGGTTCGGCACGTCCGAAATCCATCTTGTCGCTCCTGTCGCTTTTGATCGCCCAAGCCGCTGTGGACGATCGCCCATTTATCCAGCGGTTATTCGACAATCCGCTGTTGTTGCCGATCGGTCTGCTAGCGATCTTTTACGTGACCTTTTGGTTGCCCGAAAGACGCCGAAAAGCGGAAGAGGCCGCTCGATTAGCCGCAATTAAGAAGAACGATCGAGTCATCACGGCCGGAGGCCTGCATGCGGTCGTCGTTGCTGCGGCACCCGACAGCGATGTGGTGACCCTCAAAATTGATGAGGGCGGTAACACGCGGGTCAAAATCAATCGAACGTCAATCTCCAAGGTGATCACTCCCACCAAGGATAAAGACAACGCCAAGCCAAACGCCGATGCCGACGGGGACTCGTCAACTTAATCGGCCTCCAATCCTTTCTGTTTGAAAACCATGATGGATCTGTTCACCTGCCTGACGGCGTTGACCGAGTCGGCATCGTTATCGAGCTATCTCGATCTGGCACAAACAAACGTCACCCGCGAAATCAGCAACACCAAGCTCTGGCTCCTACTTGGAGCCGCTGCCGTGCTGGTCTTGCCATTTTTTGCAGGCAGCTTTCTCGCCAAGTCGCTCAAGATGCCGAATTATGGCACTCGATTTGGCTTCATTCTGTTGGCGATTGTCGCCAGTGCGGCAACGCTGACGAGCAAGCTGCCGGGCTTGGGTGTCGACTTGCGCGGTGGCACGATCCTGGTTTACGAAATTGATCCCAAAAAACAGGCTGAACGTCGAGCATCAGATCAGCCGCCGATCACCAGCCAAGACCTCATCGAACCTCTGATTCGCCGAATTAATCCCAGCGGCACCCAAGAAATTGTCATTCGACCGTACGGTGAAGAACAGATTGAAATCATTGTTCCCGAAGTCGATCAGCGCGAGGTTGATCGAATCAAAAAATTGGTCGAAGAAGCCGGCCAACTTCGCTTTGCCATCGTTGCCAACCAAGCAGACC
>JBCCJB010000229.1:0-6912 GCA_039028015.1 Planctomycetota bacterium | reverse complement strand
GGGGTTCGGAACCCGTTGTCATGCAGCAACTCAAAAAACGGCACGACCTTTTCCTTTTCGTTTGGGAGAGGATCGCAAAATCGGATGGCCTCCGAAGGTTTGAGAAGCTCAAAAAACAATTGGATTGACATCGCGTCTAATAAATTCGCGTCGCAAACCGTGACCACAGCATAACCACCGCATTCGGTTTAACCCGAGGATCGGACCAGAGTTTCGCGAAGCGACCGCGCGAATGTGCCGCTCCCAAGCCCGCGTCGCAGCCCGGTGACATAGCGTTCCAACATTATGGTGTGACACACGGCATCACGGTTTGACACACCACATCCCGTCGTGTCACACGCGGGTCATCTCCCAACATCCTTGATCGCGATGTTGCCGGAGACTGTGTCTTTTAGCGATCCACGCGATCTTTGGGTTTCACGCATCATGTCGATACCGTCGCTAGACGATCCCCAAATGACAACCATGCTGCTTGCAGGGGCGGCTGCGATTGGATTGTTCGCCACGATTTGGACGGGCCTCATCGCCAAATGGTCACTTCGAGCTTCCGGAGCCGGCGAGTTTGGCTGGTGGCGTTCGATGGCAACTTTCAGCGGTGCCGGCCTTGGTGCTGCGATTGTCACCGTCGTCGGTCACATCATACTTCCCAAGGTCAATCCATGGACCATTCAGCTCGCAGCCTTGGCGACCACCATCGTCCTGATCGCCTGCTTTGCCAGATGCTCGTTGTTTCGATCCGGCCTCGCTTATCTCTACAGCTGTGTCCTTGGCATCGCGTCGATCTGTTTGGTCGGAATCGTTGGCGTGATCGCGCTTGTGATGATGGGTGCGTCGACCGATCTAAAAACGCTTGAGCAATTGGTGCAACCCTCGTCGGATCTTTTTGACGCTGATTCGCTCGCGTCATTGCAAGCCGACGTGGAAGCCAAGCTTCGCGACTCGAATGTTTCATTCTCCGGTGATGGTGAAAGCACGCCGTGGCAAACCGGCACGGAAGCACTGACCAGCGCCAACGTGTGGTTTGAATCCGAGAGCGACGATGCAACCTCCAGCGACACGTTCGAAGCACCGCAGAGTCAGGTTCAAACCAATCCGTTTGTCAAATAGGCCAACGATCGCACGCCGATCGTCACCTACCCGCGTTGATCATCAAAAACGATCAATTCGCGCGAGCACCAATCGAAGTCGGTCTAGCTGGACAGCGTGACGGACTTACCCGTGCGAGCACTCTCGTAAATCGCATTGATCAACGCGACACTGCGGCGACCTTCGGCACCATCAATCAAAGGCTCACGATTGTGTGTGATCGCTGATAAAAAATCGTCATACACGGCCGTGTGTCCATGATGCCCGATCGCCGATGGATCACCCGCACCACCGCCCGTTTCGGTCTGGCCCGCCATGCGTTTTCGGATGGCCTCATCGTCCGGCGTCTCATCGGTGAATTGCCACTGAGTGATGTCTTCTTCCTCCAAAATTGCCGAGCCAGTTGAGCCCGCAATCTCAACACGCTTCAGCGCACCGGGAAACGCTGTCGTTGTGGCTTCGATGACACCCAATGCACCATTTGCGAACTGCAGGGTCGCCACAGCGATGTCTTCCACCTCAATCCGATCGTGAGTCATCGTGGCAACTCGCGCTGACACTTCCGTCACATCGCCCATCAGCCACAACAGCAAGTCCACGCTGTGAATGGCTTGATTCATCAGTGCGCCGCCACCATCGAGTTTCCAAGTGCCCCGCCACGCGCCGCTGTCGTAATACTCTTGCGTGCGAAACCATTTCACGTAGGCATCACCCATGGTGATTTTGCCAAATCGACCCGCGTCGACAGCCTGTTTGATCAGCCTGGCTGATTCGTGAAAACGACTTTGGAATGTCACACCAAGCCGAGTACCCGCGGCCTGGCACGCATTCACGATCGCGTCACACTTGGCGGGCGTGACTTCCAAAGGTTTTTCGATCATGACATGCTTGCCGGCAGCCGCCGCTGCAATGGCCGGATCGGCATGGGCACCGCTCGGCGTGCAAATCGAAACCACCTGGACTTGATCCGATGCCAACATGGCGTCCAGAGAATCAAACGCGATCGCGGCATGTTTGGTGGCGAATTCCCCTCGTTTATCCGCGTTTCGGCTGTAACAACCCACCAAATACCCGTCGGCGCTGTCCGCAATCGCTTTGGCGTGAAAATTGGAGATCATCCCCGTGCCCACGATCCCAATTCCAAGACTCATAACGTTTCCTAGTACCAAAAACCAAACCGAACAGACTCGATCAAAACGAAGCGTTGCGACCTCAACCTTTCTGGAGCGTAACTTAAACGTTGAAATTCGCATGACCACCACCGAGACGGCATGACCACAACGGAGACAGACCGAGAAGGCCAGGCGACAGGTCGCAAACGCGGGCAACGACGCAACATCACGCGTCCGAAACTGACCGACCTGCCGGCAATCTTGGATGACTTTCTTGATTTGAATGCGTTGCTAAGCACTCACTCGATTGATGATGCTCCATTGCATTTCGACGGCGTTTGGGACGGTGTACGGGCGTTGTTGGCAGCGACACTCACGCGGCACACGCCCCATGTGCTGGTGTTATTGCCGCAAGCGGTTGATGCCGACATCGTTGCTGGCGATGCACGGAGCTTTGGCATCACCGATGTCGTTAGCCTGCCGCTTTCCGCCGGTGACGGTTCCGGCGATTCGATTCGCGACGCTGACTACGCCGCACGACTTCAGATTCTGCAATCACTTCGCAATCGAGACGCGACGTCACCCGAACCGCTCGTGGTGACTGCTTACATGGGGGCCGCACAACAGCGCGTGCCGGCCGTTGAGACACTTGCCGACGCCACGCGCTCCCTCAACGTCGGAATGGAAATCGAACCCGCTCAAATGCGTCAGTGGCTTGTCAAGGCGGGATTTGAAAGCACCAGTGCGGTTGCCTTGCCAGGCGAATTCGCCAGCCGCGGGGGGCTGCTGGACGTTTATTGCCCCGATCAAGCCTCACCGATCCGTATCGAATGGTTTGGCGATGAAATCGAGTCGATACGCCGGTTTGATCCCACGACACAACGCAGCCATGAATCGCTTGATCAAATCGAATTGGCGGTGATCGGCCAGCGGCGTCAGGATCAATCCCATGCGAACACCGAATCGACCGTCATCAACGCCGATCATCAATCTGCGCTCGATGCCAATGCCACGCTAATTGATTACTTACCATCTGACACGGTGGTGTTGATCATCGACCCCAACGAGTGTGAACGTTCGGCGGCAGCCTTGCTGGACCGCGTCGCTCGTCCCGAACGATTTGTTTCCATGCCCGATCTGGTATCCGAACTGGACGGACATCGCGTGATCACGGCATCAGCAATCGCTGCGACCGGCAATGGCGACACCGTGGACGTGCAAACGGCCAGCGCCGACAGTTTCGCCGCTTCGCTGGATGAAGTCCGCAGCCGAGTTGATACCGTTGCCGCTGATCATGATGTGATTGTCATTGGTGACACGACGGCCGACGGTGAACGACTGACGGAATTGCTCGCTGAAACGCAGGCGGCCAAGTCGGGACGACTGCAAATGACGGTGGCCGACCTGTCGGGTGGATTTCGACTGGTCGGTGCCGAAGTCCTCGTGCTGACCGGCGCGGAACTGTTTCATCGCAGCCCGGTGCGGCGCGCCAACAAGCGAGCGCGTGGCAAACCGATCGATAGCTTCACGCAATTGTCCGCCGGCGATTTGGTGGTGCACCTATCGCACGGCATCGGGCTGTACCGCGGATTGAATACCATCGAAAAGAATGGCCAACAACAAGAACACCTCACGATCGAATTTGATGGTGGCACAAAAATTCATGTCCCATCATCGCGGATTGCGTTGATTCAGCGTTATGTCGGCGGCACAAAGCATCGGCCCAAACTGGCCAAGATCGGTGGCGTGACGTGGACCAACCAACGCAAAGCGGCCGAATCGGCGGTGGCGGATATGGCCGACGAGTTGCTGGAAATGCAAGCGGCTCGATCGACCCGACAAGGCATCGCGTTTGATCCCGACAACGAATGGCAACAGCAGTTCGACGCCAGTTTTCCATACCTGGAAACACCGGACCAGAAAACGGCCATCGAAGCCATCAAACGCGACATGGAAACGCCTCAACCCATGGACCGGCTGATCTGCGGCGATGTCGGATTCGGCAAGACCGAAGTCGCGATGCGGGCAGCGTTCAAAGCGGTGACGTCGGGATATCAAGTTGCCATGCTGGTGCCCACCACCGTGTTAGCCGAGCAACACTTTCATTCGTTCCGCAATCGCATGGCGGAGTTTCCGGTCGACATCCGCAAACTTTCTCGTTTTGTCGATGCCGCGGATCAACGGCAAACAATCAAAGACCTGCGCCAGGGCAAGGTCGATATTGTCATTGGCACGCACCGAGTCGCGGGCAAAGACATCCACTTTCACAATCTTGGCTTGGTGATCATTGATGAAGAGCAACGTTTCGGTGTCGCCGTCAAAGAACGGCTGAAATCAAAACATAGCCGCGTCGATGTGCTGACACTTTCCGCAACGCCGATTCCGCGAACGCTGCACATGGCACTTGTGGGCGTTCGTGACATCAGCAACCTGGAAACACCACCAGCCGAAAGGATGGCGGTGGAAACCAAAGTCACTCGGTGGAACGACAAACTGCTACGCAGCGCGATCATTCGCGAGCTCAATCGAGGCGGTCAGATTTACTTTGTTCACAACCGAATTGGCGACATGGACGACCTGGCCGCGCGGATACAACGCGTTGTACCGGAGCTCCGCATCGGCATCGGTCATGGGCGAATGGACGAGGGCAAACTTGAACAGGTGATGGTTGACTTCATTGATCACAAGTTTGACTTGTTGATCGCAACGACCATCATCGAAAGCGGTTTGGATATTCCCAACGCCAACACCATGTTCATTGATGACGGTAATCGATACGGGCTGAGCGACCTGCATCAGTTGCGTGGACGCGTCGGGCGATACAAGCACCAAGCGTATTGCTACCTGCTGGTTTCACCGACGGGACGGCTAACGCCCGAAGCCACCAAACGACTCCGGGCCATCGAAGAGTATTCCCAAATGGGGGCCGGATTTGCCATCTCGATGCGAGACTTGGAAATCCGCGGAGCCGGTAATTTGTTGGGAAGCCAACAATCCGGGCACATCGCCGCGGTTGGGTACGAGATGTACTGCCAGCTGCTCGAGGATGCGGTCCGCCAATCGCAAAATCTGCCGCCGAAGTTATCGGCCGATGTCGACATCGACCTCCCCATCGAGGCGTTTCTGCCGGATCGCTATGTTCCCAGTTTAAGACACAAAATCGATTTGTATCGCCGCATGGCACGGCTGGATGATGCCGGGCAGATCGCGGAGATTCGCGAAGAACTGATTGACCGATTCGGTCCGATTCCCGACGCGGCAGGTCGCATGCTGGAGCTGTGCGAAATGCGACTCGACGCGGCGGCATGGAGTATCCGCAGCATCACGCACAATGACCGATTTATTGTGTTGCAATACGCCAGCCGGCAACGAATCGAACAGCTTGCCGAACAATCATCCGTTCCTGTTCGGTTCGTCGATCATCGCAAAGCTGTCATCCCGATAAAGGACTTCGACATGAGTGACGCCAGCGGATCAGCCTGGCTGCAATTAGCTCGCGCCGCACTCTGGCTCGGCTGATCAGAAAGGGGTCAGGTCTCTTTTTTGGTCGTTTGAGCGAATTTCTTGACGAATTGAGACCTGACCCCTTTTTGAATTCGACGTCCGAAACACTACGATATGCCGCATGAGCACCGCATCCGTCACGCCGCAAAGGTTGCATCCCGAATCTCGCATCGATCAAAGCTCAAGCGACGACGATGACAGCTGGCTTGATCGGGTTGACGCGTTCGCCGTCCGCGTTGGCGATACGATTAACCCAATCCTTGTCAAAGAAACACGTCAGGCTCTCAAGAGCAGGCAATTCTTGATCACGTTTTCGACCTTGTTGGTTGCTGCGCTGGGTTGGACGGTCGCAGGCAGCCTATCGATGATGCCGCAGATCTACACGACACCGTCAGCGCCACGGATGCTGATCGGATATTACGTGCTATTGGCGATTCCGATGCTGTTGATCGTGCCCTTAGCGGCGTATCGCTCATTGGAATCAGAAATCGATGACGGCACGCTTGAACTTCTTTCGATCACGCCTCTTAGTCCATGGCAGATTGTTCTCGGCAAGCTATCCAGTGCTTGCCTGCAAATGGTGCTGTATTTGGTTACGTTGTTTCCCTGCGTTGCGTATGCCTACACGCTCCGAGGCATCGATTTGCCAACCGTGGCAATCATCATGTCATTGTTGATCATCGCGGCGATCACGCTGACGGTCTTTGCGTTGTCATTTGCACCGGTTGCTCGCGGACGCACGGGTCGCATTTCGACCTTGCTAGTCGTGATGGCAGCTCTATTAACAGCCGAGTATGTGATTGGTGCCGGCGTCATTTCGATGATTTGGTATGGCAATCCACTGTCCACTATCGTGGTTGCCTGTGGATTGATCGCGGCGACGACCATTAGTGCGGCGGTCTGTCATTTGTTGCTGACCACAACGGCAGCTCAACTCACACCAGAAAGCGAAAATCGCTCCAGCCCAATCCGGTGGTCGCTGTTACTACTGACCTGGTTGGTCGTCACAATCACGGCTTTGGGCATACTGATCGGCCCCATTGCCGATGATGATATCGCCATCGGCTTCATGATCTTTTCGTCAATGATCTTGGCAGCATTGTGGACATTCGCAAGTGCGCTGATGGCGGCTGAATCGGACAGCTTGACGCCGCGAATTCAGCGAGAACTGCCCGGCAATTTCATGAGCCGTTTGCTACTCACTTTTTTC
>JBCCJB010000228.1:0-6960 GCA_039028015.1 Planctomycetota bacterium | reverse complement strand
TGAGCCCCGAGGTGATTTCATTGTCATTGCTCAATAGGTATTGATCAGGACCTGCCAACGATTGATCGATGAATACCCAGAGCTCGTTGGCGGCTTCCAAATTGGGATAGGGATTGTGGGGTTGCCAAACCAGTTCGGGCTCGAAATTGCCCTGCATTCCCGGCTGACCAGGAACGTCTAATTCGAGCGTGTCCCAAAGCGTGCGAATGTCACCCTTGGGCGTCGCGCCACCACCCCCGAACATGCCACCGGGTGATTGTTTTGGATCGCCGGTCGCGGTGATGTAACTGGCACCGAGGGGACGCGGATCTTCGAAAATGGCGGTCGACACGCCGTCTTTGATCGCATCAACGAGACGGTCGAATTGCTGTGGCGTTAGCGATGATGGCTGTACGACAAACAGGGCGTCATACATGTCAGCGGAGACGGGACCGTTCAAGTCAACCTCTTCAACTTCATACTGCTTCGCAAGCTCATCGACGAGCGGATGCTTATCGACTCGCTGCATCGACATGCCATTCATCACGGTGCCGCCCATCAATCGGGCGTCGGTGGCAACAATGCCAATTCGCTTACGTGCTCCCTCGGCGACGGTGTTGATACTTCGGACCAGTTCATACTCCACGGGAACGCCATATTCGAAAATCGGCACCACGACTTTCTCAAGTCCCGATCGAAACGCCGCACCCAAGATCAACTGCTTTTGAGTGTAGGCTCCCTTCTCTCGGAACATTCGCGATACGGGCTCGATACCAAATCTTTCTGCCGCCAGTGCCGCGTCTTCACTAAACAGTTCGATGTCGTCATACAGGTTGACTTGGATCTCGCGTCCTTGCTTGGCCGCCTCTGAACGAAATTCTTTGAGCAGGTTGACGAGTTCGTACTTGGTTTCCGCATACGCCTCTGGAATCTCATCGCTGATAAACGCATCGATCACAATCGGGCGATCGGTGTCCAATTCGCGGATCAATTGCTTGCTGGCATCAGCCAATGAGCTGACCTTGTCTTCGGTCATGTCCCACCGGATGACGTCCTTCTCACGCAGCAACATGACCGCCCCGACCGTGAAGACGGCCAATGCGAGCGAGCGTCCGACGTAGTGCCATGCCATCTCATTGCCGTCTTTGCCGCCCGTCCAGTGACGACGACCAATCAACACCATGCAAATGTATAACGCGACCGCAGCGACAAAGACGAAGTAGACCACCGACGACGTGCTCACCAATCCACGGCCAAAATCATCGAACGGCCGGGCGATGCCACCATTTTGAATCAGTTGTGCGAATTGGCGTGAGGGGCTGACGGCGTCAGCAAGCGATGCGAACGCAAGCGGAGCATTGAAGAGGGCACCGAGAATAAATCCAACCGTCAAGTTGCCTGTCAAAAACGATGCGATCATGCCGATCGCGATCATGGTCAACCCAACAAACCAGTATCCCAGATACGTCGCTAAGATCAGACCGATGTTGAGTTGTCCTTCGGTCAAAATCGCCAGCGTCGTGAACGTGCTTAGCTGGCTAAAGAGCAGCGATGCCGTGAAAATTGCCGCGGCCGAGGTGTATTTGCCAATCACGATATCAAAATCGTCGGCGGGCAACGTCAGCAGTAACTCGTCAGTTCCCTGCCGTTTCTCTTCAGCCCAAATGCTCATCGTGATCGCGGGGATGAACACCAACATGATCAGCGGAAACCATTTATTGAGCTGATCGAGGGTCGCCAAATTGCTGTTGAAAAACTCGTAGGGCCAGAACGCGGCAACCGATGTCAAGAAAACAAAGATGCAGAGAAACACATACCCGGTTGGATTGCTGAAATAGCCGATAAAGTTGCGTTTCATGACCGCGAACGCCGCCCGCTTCGTGACCGCAAGAACCGCGATGATCAACAACAACCCAATCAAGAAGATCAAGTCATAGGCCAGCAAGAGCAGCAATGCCTGCGAGACGTTATCAAGTGCCATGGCAGATTTGAGTAAAAGTTATGAATCCAATGAGTCGGTGCTTGACTCAAACTCTAGGGAGATCTTTGTCTTAGTTTTCTTTGCATGACGGACTTCCTAGTCCGTCACTGGTTGTGTCTTTGACGGACTAGGAAGTCCGCCGTACGGTCGACTTGAATTCAGAGTAATCCTGTCGAAAACGATTCGTTAAGCAGGCTGACCTGTCAACTCATGGAACGCGTTGTCCAAATCACCTTCGCCACGCGTCCGTAAGCCACTCACATCACCGTCGTACACCTTTCGACCTTCGTTGATCAGAATGACACGATCAGCCATCGCTTCGACCTCTTGCAAAATGTGAGTCGAAAGCAAAATCGTCTTGGTCTCGCTCAGCTTCCGCATCGTTTTGCGAACACCTCGGATCTGATTGGGATCCAGTCCAGCGGTCGGTTCGTCGAGAATCAAAACGTCTGGCTCATGTAGAAGCGCCTGGCTCATGCCAACACGTTGCTTGAAGCCTTTTGAGAGTTTGCTGATCGGCTTGTAAAGCACCGATGACAGATCGCAGATGTCCACCACGGCGTCGATGCGATCGGACTTCACCTTGGAAGAGAGCCCCCGGGCGTCCGCAAAGAATTCGAGCATGCTCAGCGGCGTCATCTCGGGATATAGCGGTCCATTCTCGGGCAAATATCCCAACCGCCGCGAGCCGGCAATCCGGTCGTCCATCATGTTGTGACCCGCAATCGTCGCGTGCCCTTCGCTGGGCGCGATGTAGCCCGTCAGCATCTTCATCGTGGTGCTTTTGCCGGCACCGTTGGGCCCCAGAAATGCGACTAATTCGCCTTCACCCACGGAAAACGAAACTTCGCGGGCGGCAGCGAACGGACCATAGAATTTGCTCAGACCCACCGCCTCAATCATTGCGGGTCGGTCGCCGGAGGTTGCCATCAAGAGGTGTCCATACAAGGAAGTTTTGGAAAATATTTGCGTCGAGCTACGCCGGGTGTCCAGTTTTGGTTCAGACTCGTCGGCCAGTTCCATCTGAAGCCCATTGGAGCTCACCGTCGGGACTGCCCGTGGAAAGCCTATTCGAGAACTGAGTCGAAGAATCCTATGAGCCGTTTGCGACCGATTCGTGCCTCAATTTTGCCTCACATTTCATGTGCCGCCCAATACTCACGCGGTCGATTCAAGCGTTTTCAAATAACCCACGAGAGTTGGAGCCCCAAATTGGCGGACTGAAATGACCACGAATCGCGGTCATCACGCCAGCTCGCGTTGCGGAAACGAGGCCCGTCACTTCGACTAACCCAGCTTCTCTCGCTGGATCACGACGTTCGCCCCGGGCGTCAATTTTCGGAGTTTTCGTGCCGCTTCGGCCTTATCCATTGTTCCCGCCTGGACTCGATTCAGTATCATCTTCGTCTTCCGCTTGCGGGTGCGTAGACGACGGACTTCGCGGCGACGTTCGATTCCAGCCATGAGGATTCCAAAAGGGGGCAAGCCGGTATTCGGCATTAATGGACTAAGGGGCAGAATTATTGATCAAGGGCGACGAAGCGAAAGGGGGCACGGTTGTGATCTTGGGGCAAGAGCATGATCCAGCGGTTGATGACGCAGGCGATGCTTCTCATCAAAGCATCCCGCTGGAGGGAATGAGGTACATCTCAGTCCTTGAGCGACGAGGCAATTCCCGCGTTGATCTCGTTTGGGCCGTCGTGATTTGCCTGCTTGAACCCAGAATCAGTGAGAGCCGGATTCACGTGGTGAGCTGGATTCACTTGGTGAGTTGGGCGGTGATTCCTCGTCGAAACTCATTGTTTCGATAGGTCACTAACATTCTGGACGCTTTCGGTTTCGTTGACGAACTGAACCCGTCAAAACGCGACGCTGCTCCACACGATTGTGCTGTGAATCATTCGCACATTTGACGTGTGACTGTTGATTGGCAGCCCGAGTCAGAGCTCGAATGATCAACCTGTCCTAATCCGTTGATAAAGCGAATCATTTGCTCGCAAAACAATATTCGAGTGGAAATTTGCACCCTTGAGGATCTTTGATGCAACGGTACCGTGCGTCAACGTGATATCGCGCTGGGCCGATCCCCTCAAAAGGGACCGGTTTCAGCAAGTTCAACTGCCCAAAACGTGCATGGAGCATCAATGTGAGCGCTGCAAATGACCCGAGGGTCGGCTGCACACTTCTCTTCTTATCAAACGACTTATCACAGACTGGCTGACAGCAAAATGACGTCAGACGCGACTTTTCACACACTCTTCAGTTCAAACACATCAACGCAGCCATCAATCACTGCATTTTGTCAATCGCGGTCCATACCGCAGCGCGATCACGACACGTTACAAAATCTGTTGGATGCGAGCCGACAATCGCGATCTGGATTGGTCATTGTCGATTCCGATGCGACGGTGGATCGTCGTGATCAACAATCGCCGCGATTTGAGATCGAGGCAAACAGGCTGGCTGGACAGAGAACGATGTCGGATCGCCAAGGCTCACAGAGCGAACTCGAGGGCGATCAATGCTCGGGCATCAAACCCGTTTGGTTAGCTGTCGTCGAATCGCTATCCATGGAACTGCTGGCACCCTTTATCGTGGTGCTGATTCGTCCCGCGGACCAAACCACGGTTCCAATTGATCGAGTTTGGCACTGGATGCGTCAGGGTGCCGTTGGATTCTTGAAAGTCAAATCGCGTGGTTCGGGTTCGGCTCAGGTCGATGCCGACGACCCAACAGGTACGACAGGCCGGATTGATGCCGAGGCCTTGCACAGCGAACTGGAGCAAATTTGGCGTGAAGCCCAACAGCGTCGGCGATATCTCGATCGTCTGATCACGTTGCGATCCCGGCTGGGCGAATTAACAACACGTCAGTCCGCGATCCTCGAGCATTTGATGCAGGGCGATACGATGCAATCGATTGCCCGTGTTCTGCACGTGTCCAAGCGAACCGTCGAAATGGATTTAGCGTCGATTCGATCCACATTCCAGAGCGATTCGACGCTCGCGGTCGTGTCGCAAGCGACCGAGGGTCGGTTGCTCAATGAATTACTCGCGTGGCTACCACCCCATGATCGGGAATTAGGACAATCGCATTCGCCCTTCGATAAAGTCCCCCGTGAGAGTACAACATTGGGCCCGGCGTGATTGGCAGGCCCGTCGCCTGCTTGGGAACGCGCGTGTGTCGACGCCGGTGAATTGATTTCGCCGTTCAATGTCACCGGCACCCCATGACCTTTGGCTACGCAGGCGACCGCACATGATGGCCCGCATCGGGATCGTCTTTGGACTTTTGCTGTGCGGATTGACCGTGGCTTCGCTGTTGGCGACGACGCAAAAGCATGTCACGCAATTCGTGCCGATGATGTTTGGGGTGCCGCTGCTGTTTTTGGGTGTGGTCAGCTTAAACCCGCATCGCCGACTTCGAGCCATCCCCGTCGCGGGTTTGCTGGCGACCATCGGTGTGTGTCTGGGCCTTATTCGATTGGGATATGTCGCCGTCAAATATGGTTTCAGCGGTCAACTAAACTGGTTGTCTATTCAGACGCTCGGTGCCATGACATTGACTTGCCTCATCTTTGGCTTGGGTGTTCTTGGTTGGCTTCGTCGGCGAAAGCGTCGGCGTTCCAACAACGCTGCGTCTTCCTCGGTCTTAGCTGCACAACCCGCCAGTCAACAATCTGCTGAGAACTCGGCACGGCAGACCAAAACTCCTCTCGAACCGTTAACAACACCCCCCGTCGCGACGGCACCTAAAGAATCACTCAACCCATATCAAACGCCGCCCGCGGCTTCGGCGACGCCGGCGGTCACGCCAGCGGCCAAACCCCTGCCCGAACCACCCAACTCGCGGTCGTCTCTATCCGATCAAAGCTTGCCAACCTCAACGCAGCCCAACCGATTCTCATCATGACCAGTTCCGAATCCAATCGATCGAGCTCACCGTCCCGCGTGTGGATGTATGACACCACACTGCGCGACGGTTCGCAGGGTGAAGGTGTTAGTTTTTCGCTTCAGGACAAATTGAATATCGCATCGCGGCTTGCGGAGGTCGGGTTCGATTTTATTGAGGGCGGCTATCCGCTGAGCAATGAAAAAGACGTTGCGTTTTTCGACCAAATTCGCAAACGCGATTTGGGTCAGAGTCAGATTTGCGCGTTCGGCATGACACGACGCCGGAGCATGAAGGCCGCCGATGATCCTGGCATGCAAGCCTTGGCAGCGGCGGCGACGCCCTGCTGCACACTCGTCGGCAAGACGTGGGACTATCACGTTACCGAGGTGCTTCGAGCGACGCTTGACGAAAACCTCGACATGATTGGCGAAAGCTCTGCGTTCCTGCATCGACACAGCGAGGTCATCTACGACGCGGAACATTTTTTTGATGGCTATGCAGCCAACCCCGACTACGAGATCGAAACCCTCAAAGCCGCCGCGGCTGCAGGTGCTCGGTGGATGGTGCTGTGCGATACCAATGGTGGATCACTTCCCGAACGTATCGCCGACGTCACTCAAACTGCGAAACAAGCCCTCGCAGATTACGACGTGCAGTTTGGCATCCATTGTCACAACGATGGCGAGCTGGCCGTGGCCAACACGTTGGCGGCAGTGGATGTGGGGGCCACTCAAGTCCAGGGAACAATCAACGGCATTGGCGAACGATGTGGCAATGTGGATCTGATCGCGGTGATCGCCAATTTGTCGCTCAAGAAGACAGGCTATGAATGCTTGCATGATCGATCACTTTTGTCGCTGACCGAATTGTCGCGATACGTTTACGAAACCGCGAACTTGCAGTGGCGGAACAACCAACCCTTCGTCGGCCAAAGCGCGTTCGCTCACAAAGGTGGCATGCATGTGCACGCGATCAATAAAGCCGCCAGCACTTACGAGCACATCGACCCAGCGGCGGTTGGTAACGAACGTCGCATCTTGGTGAGCGAGCTATCCGGGCGAAGCAACATCGAAGCGGTTGCGGGCAAACACGGCATCGGCGATGAC
>JBCCJB010000227.1:0-7011 GCA_039028015.1 Planctomycetota bacterium | reverse complement strand
CGAGCTTACCGGATGGGGCAGAAGAACCCCGTGCACGTTTACAAGTTCGTCACAACCTGCGATCCCATGTCGCCCACGATCGAAGAAGGCTTGTTGACGACGCTGGCATCGAAGCAGGATCTTGCCGACGCGTCGCTCAACTTTGAAAGCGACGTCAATGAAGTCGCGATGCAAAGCGGCATGGAGGACTTGAAGCGACGACTGGAAGTGATCCTTCCGCCGAAACCGGCGGCACCGGTCGACGAGAGCCAGCAGCGATCCGTGGTCGCCGAGGCCGAGCTATTGCAAGCCGAACGCAAGCAGAAGGTATCGCAGGCCAGCGGCAAGCTGTTGACGGCGGCATTGTCATTGGCCGGTGAACTGGCGGGGCAGGACGGAGAAGAGCCGGATGCGAAGCAGGTCGATACGTTGACGCAGAAGCTGGCCGAAACCGTCGAACGCGATGATCAAGGCCGTCCTCAAATTCGGATCTCGCTCGAAGACGATGCCTCACTACGCAGTCTGGCATCAACACTCGCCAAGCTGTTGGGTTAGCCAGGATTGTTCGCCAATTTGGATTTCCAGCGGGCCACTTGCTGGGCGACGCGATCGGGTGAAGTTGAGCCTTCGCTTTGAAATGCGTTGACGGCTGCTTTGGTTCCCAGCACGGAGAACACGCCAGCGTCAATCTCCGGGCAATGGGATTGTAAGGTCGCCAGCGACAGCTCAGCCAATGGGACGCCTTGCGACATCGCTTCGCCAACAATCGCGCCGACCAAATGATGGGCGGTGCGTTGGGGTGTTCCTTGGGCGATCAACCATTCCATCAACGTGGTCGCATCGAGATAACCGTGTTCCAATCGTGCGGCAATCGCATCGCGATTCAGCGTTGCTCCGGCAACGATGGGCGATGCGAGTTCCAACATGGCCCGCGTCGTGTCAAATGCATCGAACAGAGGTGGTTTGTCTTCTTGCAAGTCGCGATTGTACGCCAGCGGGAGGTTCTTCACGAGCAGGTGAAGCGTTTGCAAAGCGGCAATCACGCGTGCTGACTTGCCACGGGTGAGCTCTAGCGTGTCAGGGTTCACCTTTTGCGGCATGATGCTGCTGCCGGTGCAGAACGCCTGCGGAATTTGAATGAAATTGAATTCGACCGTGCTCCAAAGGATCCACTCTTCACTCCATCCGCTCAAATGCGATGCGATCATCGAAAGCACAAACACCGATTCAATCACGAAATCACGATCGCTGCTGGTGTCCAAACTGTTTGCGGTGACACCATCGAAGTCGAGCGCGGCGGCCGTGTGCCTGCGGTCGATTGGAAGCGTTGTTCCCGCAACAGCGGCAATGCCCAGCGGGCACTGATTCACGCGGCGACGACAATCAGCCAAGCGTTGTCGATCCCGCGCAAATTTTTCGATGTAAGCCAGCCAATAATGGGGCGCCAGCACGGGCTGTGCGCGCTGCAGATGCGTGTATGCCGGAAGGATGACATCGTGATCGGCATCGCAACGCGATAGAAATGCCCGCTGCAACTCGCGCAGCAATTGATCAATCTGATCGAGTGATTCCCGCAGCCAAATGCGAACGTCCGTGCTGACCTGATCGTTGCGGCTTCGGGCGGTGTGCAGTTTGCGACCGACATCGCCAAGCCGATCAATCAAGGCTTGCTCGACATGCATGTGGATGTCTTCAAGTTCGGCACGAAGCGGAATTTCACCACGATGAAATTGCTCTCGAATGTCCAGCAAATGCTCGCGGATTTGCGAGAACTCTTCGGGCGTCAGCAGTCCCACCGACTGCAGCATGTCGGCATGCGCGATGGATCCCCGGATGTCTTGATCAACCAATCGGCAGTCGAAACTTATGCTTTCGGCATACGCTTCCAAACGACGATCAGTGTCTGCGGCAAAGACGCCGCTGCGGGAAGGACTGGCCACGGTTGACTTTCCAAACGGGTTGCGTCGAATACGAACGGCGTCCGATCCAATCGGAACGCCATGACGCGACTAACATGTCGCAGAGTTTCACGTTTGCAAACCCAAGCTGGATTCGTCGCCATGATCGTTGGTGATTCTTTGTCTGATTGTCCACCAGGGATTCGTCCGAACATCACATCGACGTGGTTTTTGCTGATCGGCACGGCGGAGCGTGTTGGCGACATCGACCGTGCGAACGTTAGTACCGCACAGATAGTGAATCGACATGCGATTAGCCGCGCCGCGTTAGGAATCGCCGCGATTGTGCTGACTTTTTTTGGTTTCCAGCTTGATCGTTTTGGTGTCGCACTGGCGGTTCAGCCACCGATCATATTGCCGCCGATTATTCCCGTTCCGCCGCAGCCGGTTCCAAGGCCCGTCATCGCACCATCCCCGACGACGAACGCAACTATCTATCGCGGCAGTCAGTACGCAGTCGGGGTCATCGAGATTCCGCTCCGTAACGCGGTCATTGGAGACGGCCCTGCACTACCGGTCATCAAATCCAGCAGTGTCAAGCTGCTGTATCCCGTTGCCAAGAACATCCGCGTTGAGCTTCTTCGTCGTCCATCACAGCAACCGCGTCCGGGTATTGGTCGAGGGCAATTGCTCAACCGTGTTGGTAATTTGATCCGAGAAATCGCCGGTGGTGACGAGGTCCGTTATCAGACTATTTCGCAGCGGGTTTCCTTTTTGATTCCGGTCGATTCGATGTCCGTGCCGATCACCGTCGAGTTGGAACAGTCGTTGGGAACGCGATCAACGCACACGCTGATCGCGTCAGATGATACCGATGCTTACGCGACATCGCTGAATCAGTGGTGGTCGGAATTTTCGGATCGAGCTGGTGAGGTCATTCGTGATGCGGACACGCCGCCGCACACACAGTTGTATCTCACGTCGATGCTATCACGTCGGCTGAATTTGCCACTGCCGGATTGGTACACCGACGAAACTTCGCTTGGTGTTACTGACCCGGCTCAGTTCAATCCGTTGCTTGAAACCGCTCATTGGATTAGCGGCGGACGATCGATTTCCGATGGCATGCTGTCACGGGCGGCAACTTCGCAGCATGCGTCACCTGTGAACGAATGGGTCACGTTGCCGCCGCCGGTTAAGTGGCAACCACCGCTTGCACCGGAGACGTCAACCGATGTTGTCACCGAGCCCCTGGCCGATGCCGTGCCACCGGAGTGCTTTTATCTGCGTTACGGATCGTTTCTCAATTTTTTGTGGTTTCAGGATTTGGCATCCGAGTTTGGTGGCGATATCTCACGCATGATCACCCTTTCGGGCATCAATTCGAATGGGCCGCGGCGGCTGGAGAAGCAACTGGGGATAAAGACCAGCGCGATGGCTCGATTGCTTGGGCCAACCCTGATTGAAGATCAAGCGTTGATTGGCACCGATTTGTTTTTGGACGAAGGTCCATCGATGGGTGTGATTATGAGATCCACCAACGCATTTTTGTTGCGTGCCTCATTGATGAATGACCGCAATGCGCTGGCCGCTTCCGATCAAGCGATCACGATCACGGACGTTGACTTGCCCCACGGCACGGCAAACTTGATACGGCGAGCAGATAATGTCGTGCGATCCTACATGGTTCAGCATGATCAGACATTTTTGATTACGAACTCCGAAACCATTGCCGATCGATTCTTAGAAGTTGGACAAACGAAAGCATCGCTGGCAAAGACACCGGGTTTTCGGCACGCACGAGCTCGATTGCCGCTGACTCGCGATGACAGCATCTTCGCCTACCTTTCTCCGCAGATGCTGCAGGGACTCATTTCGCCAGCGTCACTGGTCGAGCTGCGTCGACGAAAGCAAGCGGAGGCTGAGATTGCGTTGGCTCATCTCGCACGCTTGGCATTTCAAAACGAAAGGAGCGAGTCGAACGCATCGCTTCCATCGGTTGATGACTTGATTGACACGGGATATTTGCCGAGTCGTTTTGCCGATCGTGTTGATCAAAGCGGTCTGGTTGCTGTGGGGGAATCTTGGGTCGATAGCATGCGTGGTGCTCGGGGATCGTTTGTGCCCATCGCGGATCAGGTGATTGAGCAGGTCACCGAGGACGAAGCTCGCTGGGTGGCACAGATCACGCAGGGCTACGAAGACCAGTTTGCCCGCATTGATCCTATTTTTGTGGGCATCCATCGCGAACGTTTGGATGCCAATGAGAATGATCCTGAATCGGAGACGCTTGATCTTTTGGAGATTCACGCTGAGATCTCGCCATGGCAAATGGATCAGTACGGATGGTGGGCGAAGCAATTAGGGCCGCCAACTGATGTGGCGATGCAATTCCCGGACGACGATCTCATCGCCGTGCAAGCTCATGTGGCCTCGGACACGTTGGGGCCGGCAACCCATCTTTTTGTCGGCATCAAGGATTCAAGCCCACCGGAACCGGAATCGTTTGATGGATTGGTGGGAAGTTACCTATCGCTAAAGCAGTTGCCGGGTTATTTGGGTGCTTGGCCCTATCCGGGTGCGCTTGATCGATTGCCGCTGGGTTTGGGGCGTGGCATACCGGTCCGCTCACAGACGGGACCGGCCGGCATGACACGTTTGATCGGTGGTGTTTATCGCTACACCGGCGGTGGATTCAGTATCTTGTCGATGCGATCCGATGTGCTGAATGAGTCGTTGCCCAAACTCGCGGCAACGCAAAGCGAATCACTCGCACAAATTCGGGGGCGGGTTGGCAGTTTGAAAGACAGTCAACTTGAGGGTTGGGTGAACAAGCAGTTGCTCAAACGTGATTTAGTAACGAGCCAGACGGGTGCCGCTTTCCTTACCTCATTGCATCAGCAGTTCGGCGTTTCCGGTGACGAGCTCACCGCGGTCGCGGCCACGATTTTGGGTGGTCGCCCTGAATGTCCGCTCGGTGGAAATTACGCGATCACCGAAAGTGAACGTTCGGGCGAGAGGGATTTCGTGTCTTCGAGTCGCGTCACGAGTTCCGCTTGGGAACGCTCCGACAAGGACCGGCAGATCGCCCCCTTGTTGACTTGGTTTCGCGGTTTATCAGGAGAGGTCACGCAGCGGTCCTCGGGACTGCAGGTGACGGCTTCGATTCAGGTTGCCCGTCAGTTGGGTGGGGAGAAAATTGCAGCCCCAAAATAGCTTGCAATGGGGTGATGGTTCTCGCTACAGTGACAAGGTGATCGGCGTTTCGCGTCCGATCACAGCGTTCTTTTGTATCGAAGGGTTTCGATTTCGAAACGAACACGCTAGCGAGACGCCCATGAGTGCAAAGTGGTATTACATGAGTCGCGGTTGGTTTCACCGCGCTCGTCGGGTCGGTCCGATCAGCGAACCGGATTTGCTGTTGCGTATCGATCAGGGAAAGATCACGCCTGAAACGCTTGTTCAAAGCAAGAAGACGCGGGATCGTTGGGTGCCGATGAATCGAGTTGGACCGGCGATGAAGCGTTGGAAGCAAGCCCATCCCGATGGCGAGACCGCCAGCTAAAGATCGCCGGAGCAAACGATCGGCTCACGCCGATTTGGTTGGCCTGAGCCGGTTAGAATGAAGCGATGGGTCGTCGTCGTGTGCAAAGCTTGGCCGATATGGCTGCCATCGGTCTGGCACCAATTCTGATCTTCGTCATGCTCAGCAGCCTGGCAAGCTTTGTGAGCACGCTTGTCTATAAGGGCCAATTCCCAGCGCGCGTGTCGTGGACGCTGTTGATGTACACGATGGGCACGGTCGCACTGGCCCGCGTGACCATTGAAAATGATCGCAAGTATGCCATGGCTTATGCCACGGGTTTGGGGGCTGCGGCATTGGTGACGATGCTTCGGTTTTTCGGCGACCCGATCTTTTCAGTGTTGATCCTTGCGATGATTGGGATCTTGGCCGATCGCATCACGCACGATTGCACGATTATCGATGATTCAATCGATGGCAGTGATCGTGGTTTGATCGACCAGTGGGTGATCAGTCGAAACAAACAGCATTCGCCACATCATCAAAGCGGCCGAGGCGGTCACCAACCGGGCCGCACTGTGCTTTGGCTCGCGTTGGCGGCACTGCCTTTGTTCGGACTTGGTCAATTCTTTCTTCGCAGTGCATCGGAGACGTGGACGCTCGCCCGATGGTATCTCGCGTTGTACTTGTTCAGCAGTTTATCGCTGCTGGTGGTGACTGCATTTTTGAACTTGCGGCGCTATTTGCGGCAGCGTGATACCGAGATGCCACGCGATGCAACGATTGCGTGGTTGGCCGGTGGCATCGTCATGTTGGCGTTGATTCTTGCAATCGCCTACCTCGCACCCTTGCCCGGTCAAACGTTAGCTTCCCTGGAAACACCTGATTGGCTAAAGCCAAATGAGACGCCGACGGCCAGTCGCTACGGGTGGGGCAAGGAGGGAGCACAGTCCAGCGGCGAAGACGACGCCCAGGTTTCAAGCGGTCAAGCTTCGGGTGCCAACGCAAACAGTCCCGTGGAATCTGATCCTGAATCCAAATCACAGATCGCCAGCGAATCGCAACCTGGCGGTCGTCCTGGCGGTAACGATGGTCAGCGAAAAACCGGGCCTGGTGGTAAGCAACCAGGGGATCGGCAGTCAGGTGGTCAGCAATCAGGAAGTCGGCAATCGGGAGGGAAACAGGCCGGCGAAAGACAAAATGGAAGCAAACAGACCGGTGGGAATGGTGGTGGAGAAAAGCAGTCTGGTGGAAAGAGGGCCGGCGGAGAGCAGACCCAGTCCCAAGATCCCGGCGGAAATCAAGCGAATAAATCATCGTCCGGTGGATCAGATGAGGGACGAAAGCCAAGCAATCAATCATCGGGTGAGCAACCTCCGGAAACTCAGTCAGCCCAGTCGTCTGACAATTCAACGCAAACGAATACCGCATCCTCGCAGCGATCCGGTGGCGCAGAGTCGTCCCCGCCTGAACCATCCAACTCAAACAAGAAATCGCAAGACAACAACTCTCAAGACAGCAACTCATCTCAGTCATCGCAGGAAAGCAAGCAATCGCCGTCGACATTGCCAGAAAATGCGCGATCGGATCCCAGCAATCGCGGCGATGGTG
>JBCCJB010000226.1:0-7062 GCA_039028015.1 Planctomycetota bacterium | reverse complement strand
GTTCGAGTCCCAAGTCGACGGCAATGCCAGCACTGGTTTCGATGACTGGTGCCGCATCAGCATCCATGGTGGTGGCGGTCACGGATGTCAAGAAAAAGTCGCTGCTGTCGATCGTCGATCCATTTTGACCCCCGGAGTATTCCGTCGGGGTGAACGTCAGCCGATCCGCGGTCTGTCCCTCGGGCAATTCGATCTGCACTTCGCCGCGATGATTGGCTTGCGAGGCGGTGAACACACCGGTGGCGATCATTTCACCTTCATGCCAGGCTTCCCATTTGCCTTGTTCATCGCCGATGCCACCACGGGCATCACCTTCACCCTTGAACAGATTGGTGAAGGTGAAACTTGCCGATGTGACCTCGTTTTCAAATTCCATGACCACTTGCTCGGCGATGCCGGTTTCGGCATTCATTCCAATTTGATTGAGCACACCGCCTTCGACTGTTCCGACCACACCAAATTTCCCATCGGCTTGGCTGACTAACTCGGCGGATTCAACAAACGCGCCACTAGAGTCAACCCGTTGGGCAAACACACGCACACCGTCCATTTCATTGAGGTTGGTGGCATTGATTTGCAGCTCGGCAACGCGTGGCTCGTGATCGATGAGTTCGACCTCGCCGGCAACGAGTTCGACGTTATCGAGCGACACGCCGAAGTTGTTGGCGTCTCCGGTGCCGCGGAAAGTCAACGTATTGCTGCTGTCGCCGGTGCCGCCTTCAACCTGAAACTCGAAACGGTCCATGGTGTTGTCTTGGTCCGTGATGGAGGCGATCACTTCGCCGTTCCAGATCACATCCAAGCCATCGGTTGCATCATGTGAGGAATCGGCAAGGTCAAAACTCAACACATAACTTTCCCCATCGGTCACTCCGGGGACCTGTTGCGACATCGTCAGGTTGCCGGGGCTGCCGCCCATATCCATCCAGTAGTTTCCATCGGTTGCTTCCACACCGCCGCGCGGTCGATGAGATTCAAATCGATTTCCAGAGGCCTCCTCGTTGCCATTGCTTGGATTATCGATCGTCCAACCTTGTGTCTCCGTTGCGTGTAGTCCCCAACCAGCATCCGTCATTCCCGTGACGTTTTCAAAGGAACCATTAACCAGCAGGTTTTCTGATTCAACAAGTCGCACGTTGTCCAGCGAGAGTCCGTACCCGTTGGCACGGCCCGTTCCGGCGAAAGTCAACTGATTGGTCCCATCACCATCGCCGGCTCGTACGGTGATGATTTGGCTATCGCCCGTTGATCCAACTTCACCGACCTTCTCACCATTCCAGAAGATGTCCAAGCCGTTGCTTTCGGCCTCTCGACCGGGCGTGGCCAACGCGTCAAAGGACAACTCATAGACGGTCCCGTTATCAAGGCCAAGAACCTCTTGCGAAATCGTGATGTTGCCCGGCGAAGCGTCCATGTCCAACCAATGATCACCATCGGTGGCATCGACATTTCGGTGGCCGTCATCGACCACTTCGAACCGCGATCCTTCTTCGAGCGTCCAGCCCGGCAGATCGCCGGTTGCTAATCCCCAGCCAGCGTTGTTCGTTTGATCACCGACATCTTCAAAGCTTCCGTTGGCGATCAGGTTCGCCGGATCCGCCGCCACGTCAACCGTCACTTCGAGCTCATGTTGTGCTTTGACTTGCAAGGCGTCGTCGGAACCAACTTGCATCGACGTATCGACTTCCATCTGCAACTGAATCGGACCGGCAAAATTGGTCGGTGTCCTTAGTTCAATCGACTCAACGTCTTCTCCCGATACCGTCCAACTGCCATCTGGATTGACGGTGCCGACCGTCAAGATTGAGTGTGCGGGAACACCGGTGATGGTGACCGTCGCTTGGTCGGCGGACACGCTCGATGGCAGATCAATGGGAAGATTGGTCGACGCACCGGCTGTGATGGTCATGTCCTCCGGTGCGTTGCCGAACATTTGGAGGTCATCGACGGAGACGACGCCGTTGCCGAATTTGAGCGTTTCAATGGAACTAAGCGAATTCACATCGCCGGTCGTCGTTTGGGCGACCTCCATTTGGTCACCGGACAGGGTGACCGCATACGATGCCGCGGGGCCAGCGAAGATTGCCGTGTCTTGACCCTCGCCACCTTGGATCACGTCGTTACCGACCCCCGCGTTGATCACATCATCCCCTGAGCCGCCATCCATCACATCGTCGCCGGCATCACCCATCAAATAGTCGTCGCCACCCAAACCATCGATGACATCATTGCCACCACCGCCACGCAGGAAGCCGTTGTCGCCGTCGGATCCGATGATCACATCATCGTGATTGCTACCAACGGCTTGCTCGATGCTGCTGATGGTGTCTCCTTCGGCCGAACCACCACTAACCGTTTGCGTTTGCAGGTTGACGTTGACGCCTTCGGTGGAATCCCAGTGCGCGATGCGATCTTGACCTTCGCCACCGTCAATGACATCCGCTCCGGCACCGGCTTGAATCCAATCATTTCCGTCGCCAGCGTTAATGACATCATCGCCACTCAGACTGCGGATCGTGTTGCTTCCACTGGAGCCCGTGATGACGTCGTTGGCACGCGATCCGCGCACGTCTTCAAAACCGCTGATTTGATCGCCCGTTGCATCGCCACCGGTGGCCGTTTGATTTTCCAAATCGACCGTGACACCCTCCTTCGAGGATGAGTAGTCAACCGTGTCGCGGCCTTCACCACCCCGCATCACATCGGCACCTTGATCTCCCATCAAACGATCGTTGCCGGCACCGCCATCGATGACATCGTCGCCAGCACCACCACGCAGGAAGCCATTGTTGCCGTCGGAGCCAATGATCACGTCATCGTGATTGCTGCCGACAGCCTGTTCGATGCTGCTGATCATGTCGCCTTCGGCATAACCACCGCTGACGGTTTGCGTTTGCAGGTTGATGTTCACACCAGCGGTCGAATCCCAGTGTGCGATGCGGTCTTGGCCATCGCCACCGTGAATCATGTCTGCGCCGGCACCCGCTTGAATCCAATCGTTGCCATCGCCAGCGTGGATCTGATCGTCGCCATCGAACGTGCGAATCGTGTTGTTTTCATCTGAACCGCGAATTTGGTCATCGGCTCTCGTGGCGCGGACGTTTTCGAAACCGCTTATCTGGTCGCCTGTGGCATCACCACCGGTTGCGGTTTGGTTTTGGAGGTCGACGCTGACGCCTTCTTGCGAGCTTGAGTAATCCACGGTGTCGCGTCCTTCGCCACCGCGCAGCACATCGGCACCCTCATCGCCCATCAAGCGGTCGTTACCCGCACCACCGTCGATGACATCGTCGCCAGCACCACCACGCAGGAAGCCATTGTTGCCGTCGGAGCCAATGATCACATCATCGTGATTGCTGCCAACAGCTTGCTCGATGCTGCTGATCACGTCGCCTTCGGCGTAGCCACCGCTGACGGTTTGCGTTTGCAGGTTGATGTGGACGCCTTCGGTTGAATCCCAGTGCGCGATGCGATCTTGACCATCGCCACCGTCGATCACATCAGCGCCAGCACCAGCCTGAATCCAATCGTTGCCGGATCCGGCGTGGATTTGGTCGTCGCCATCACCGGTCACGATTGTGTCATTTCCGTCCAGTGAGAGAACGACATTGTCGCCGGACGCAGCGCGCAAGACATCACGCAAATCAGTGCCGACGATTTGGTTTTCCAGTGAATCGTCGATGAAGTCGGGTTCGCCGATCTGATCGATTTCGTAGTTGATGCTGTCGCGGATGTCGTCGGCGATCTCCTCCGGCCAGCGCAAATCGTTTTGCGGTAGCGCTTCGGTGCCATCGGCCAGTTCCACGTACGCCACATCGGCGAAGTAGATGTTGAACTGGCCATCACCAGCAGGGCCACGAATGGCGCCATCAGAGATTTCGATTTGATCCCGATCGTATTGGCTTAGATCAATCGAGTCGTTTCCGGAGTTGCCAATCACGACGTAATCGACATCGGCTTTCGGTCCCGAAAATGCAAAGGTTTCTTCGGCTTCGCCACCCCAAACGGCGGTTGCAGCACCCGTGTTGATGGTGTTGCCATCGAGTTGAAGTTCACCGGTGGTCAAATCGATGGTGGATTCGCTTGTGACGGCGCTCATGTCGATCAAACCACCACTCCCCGGAACGTCCAGCAGTCGCACACTGCCGTCGATGTTCAGTGGTTCGCCCGGCAGCGTGTCGCTGAGGTCAACAATGGTGGCATCATCAGTGCGAACTTCGGTGGTTTCGCCATCGAGCCCGAAATCTGCGGTCGGTTCATCGCCCGATTCGCCAGGTGCCTCGCCGGATTCCATCGGGCTGGCTGACATCAAGATCATCGGCTCGATCGATCGTGTGTTCAGAGCCGGACGTTGGCTGGCTCGTTGAGGTTTGACCAGTTCGTCTGTCGCTGACGGATCGTTGGTGGCCGACATGTTGGGTTACTCGATGAAGATGGCGGTTGAGTTCTAACTCCGATGGGAAACATACGTTCAAAAAGGCAGTGACGAGCCCGTGCCGTCGTGCAATCGCCATGCACTCGGTAACCTCAATCGTCATAGATGGCATGGTTGTCGCAGCCAGACCGTCATGTGGCCGCAGTGCAACGAAGATGGACAAGACGCATCACGCGGGCGAGTGAGCAACCTACGTTTCGACGTCAGCCTGTACCCATGTCGATCCGTTTGTCATTGAGACTCGCATGCTCGATCAATATCAAAGCCGCAGTCCCGATCGCGGTTTCAAAGCGGATCTACTGCGAAAGGAATTGGCCGGGCTCAAAGACGATTCCATCGCGCTGCGTCGTCACGCGCGACACAAGTTGCAGCATGATCTACAGATCTACGGTGGCGAACTCTCAGAAGACAGCAAGATCGAGGGCGTTTGCCGTGACATCTCTCAATCGGGTTTGGGCGCGGTGACGCATGACGCACCCGCCGTGGGTGAGAACTATTGGTTGATCGCAGACGACTTTGAACCGATGCAGTCGCCTGTCCACGCAATGTGTGTGCGGTGCCGATTGCTTCCCAGCCGGGCTTTTGATGCCGGGTTTGTGTTCTTGTCGCCGATCACCTTGCCAGATGACTTAGTTTGACACGCGTTTGAACATGCCCACCTCCACAGCAACACCAACACGTCCGGCTTCATCGGCGGCCCCGCCTGCGGCCAATCCATCGCAGCCTACCGATGTGCGCCGTGAGTTGGATGCCTTGTTTGAACCCAAGGATGATGCGGCCGGCAAGTTGCGGCGAGCATTTCGGTGGATCAATGAAGAGACGGCTCCGTTGGTGTCGTCGCTTTATGTTGATTTTGGAAAGTCCAAACCGGTCAGTTTGCTGCACAAAGAAAAGGCCGTTCCCAATTTGTTGGCCATTCAAATTCGGCAGCAGCTTTTTGACCGGATGCTGGACGAAATTCGCGAGCGTGGCACCGCGAAGACGTCGCTAGAAACGATCGATGGAAACTTGTTGGCCGTCCTTGCCGTTCCTGTCTACGCCAAGACCGAAACCGATGAGGTTCAATCTGATGAACCCGAGGCGAACGCGGGGGCCGATCCGTCCGAATCAAGCGGGCAAACATCAAAGGAATCACCGCAGCGGTCCGATGTGATTGGCGCCGTCGTCACAGCGTCGCCGGTACCGGCCAATGGCATGGGCGTTTTGATGGATCGGCTCCGGTGGATGCACACAGTGGTTCATTCGGCGGTTCAAGCGGGCCGCATCCGTGACGCAGAATCCAATCAGCCGAAGACGGTTCCCAAGCTTGATGCGATTTCGCAATTGACGGCGTCATTATCGCTGGGGTCGCATCATCGACTTGCGATTGAGTTGGTCAATCAAATTGCTGGCAGCATGAACTTCGATCAGGTCGCGTTGGGTCTGGTCCATGGCGTCAAAGTGGAACTGCTGGCAATCTCCGGAACGCCGGTCGTCAAACACAACATGCCAGGCGTGATTCAGATTCGCCAAGCCATGCTCGAGTGCTTGGACAATCAATTGGCGGTGTATTGCCCCGAAGTGCCTGGTGTCGATTCCAATGCGGCCAGTGTGATTCACGAACGTTGGTCACAATCGATTGGTGGCAATCACGTGGCGTCGATCCCGTTGATGTCGGGCGACAAAGTCGATGGCGTGCTTTCACTGAGTTGCTCGCGTGAGCAACCGCTCAAGCAGCGACAAGTCGACACGCTGGTGGAGCAAGTCAAACCGCTCGGTGCCGCTCTTCGAGTCACCCATCAAGCATCACGCGGGCCGTTGGCGCGTCTGCTGGATCAGGTGATGCGGTATCTCGATGAAAGCGTCCGCCGGCCTCTTCGCTGGATCGCACTAGCCGGTTTGCTGGCAGCGACGTACTGGTTCGTGGCTTGTGAATCGGTTTATCGGCCCGCATGCCGCGCTCAACTGCAATCATCACAAGCTCACTTTATCGCCAGTCCCTTTGATGGCGTGTTGAAAGAGGTCCTGGTTAAAGAAGGCCATCGCATCAGACAGGGCGATGTGATCTTGAAAATGGACACGCGCGAGTTGGAACTCAAACGGTCGCTGTTGTTGTCGGAGATACGTGAGATCGGTGTTCAGCTTAGTAATACCCTGCACGATCGCGATCCCACCGCCATGGCCGTTGCCCAAGCGCATCAAGAGGTCATGAAGCAAAAACTGGCGGCGGTCGACGATCAGATCCAACGGTCGACGCTCACCGCCCCGATGAGTGGTTTGGTGGCGCGTTGCGTGCTGCCGCGTCAGGTCGGTCAACCATTTCGATTTGGTGATGAGATGGTTGAGATCATCGGAACGGATTCGTGGCAAGTTCAAATTCAGATACCCGATTCCGTTGCAGCGGAGATTGAGGTCGGACAAACCGGCTCGTTCACACCCATCGGGCGTCCTGACGAATCATTTGCGATCACCGTGGATAGTGTGTCTGGCCAAGCTCAAGTGATGCATGATCAAAATGTGTTTCTTGCCGACGCGCTGCTCGACAGTGGTGGTCCGTGGATGCGTTCGGGGATGGAAGGCGTCGCACGGATCCAGTCGCACACTCGCCCCAATTACTGGATTTGGTTCCACGAACTTTGGAACTGGAT
>JBCCJB010000225.1:0-7136 GCA_039028015.1 Planctomycetota bacterium | reverse complement strand
GGCCTTGCTCGACCTCCCCCAAACAAGTTTGGGAGAGGTAAAGATGCTGGTGGTTTAGCAATCGTCGCCAACGTTTGCGATGTGCTGTTCGACGCGGCATGGGTAGGCGGGATGGGCGGCCTCAACTAACTCGGCGATCGTCGCTTGGCTTTGCCAGTTCCGAATGGGTTGGGCTTCGCGAATGGATTGGTATGCCGTGATCAGATTATGTGCTTGATTCGTCAGGCCGAATCGTTCTCTAATCCGCGTGGCATTGTGTGCGATCACACTTTCATCGGGTCGTTCAAGAAACCAATTCAACAGCGATTGATTGGCTTGCGAGATCTGTTGCTGGTAGGAATGGTCTTCACTGAGCTTGGCAATGACTTCAATTTGTTGGTTGGTGTGAAGGCCGGCAAAATCCGACCAACGGTCGTCGACCAACACATCGACGCGGTCGTAGAGCTGGTTGAGTTTGAGTCCCGCTTCGCGAAAGTCGGCGGTGACCCCAGGCAGGTTGCGGGCAATGACGCGGCGACCGGCCAGCCAAGGTTCCAGGAACGCCATGCCAAATCCTTCGGCCACACTCGTTGAAACCACCGCTTCGCACGCTGCCAAATTATCCAAAAAGCTAACTTCCCGATGGTGGGCAGCGTCAAAGACAACATTCGTGACATGTTTGTCAGCGACCCGTCGCCATCGCTCGTAGGACGCTCGCTCGAGTGGCGTATCCGGTTTGAGTGTGAGGCCGCCGATGATCGGGCCCGCGTCATCGCTCGTGGCAAAGCCCAAGAGTTGGCATAAAAGCAAAAACTCGCCGACATTCTTGCGTCGTATGCCACGTACTGGATAAAGAATCCACCGGGACTCAGGGGCAATTCCAAACGCGTTTGAGAGTTTGCGCATCGCTGCGTCGCGTGTGGGCAATTCACCGGCCGGCAGCCGCACGCTGTTGGGAAGCACCGTGATGCGATCGTCGGGCAGTCCGAACGCTCGAAAGATGTCGGCGTCTCCGCGTGTCAGTGTTGCGTATGCGACGTGGTCGCTGACCGGGTAAAGAATCTGCTGCAGCTGCCTCATTTCAGGTGCATCGTATTGTTCCTTGAGATACACGACATTTTCGGGTCGTTGATCTTCGGCAAAATCATGAACCTGCAAAAGCAGCGTCCATCCCTGATCGGCAAGTGCTGCAATGGCATGAGGCGCCGCGGCGTTTTTCCCTAGGCTGTGATTGTGCCAATGAATGATCGTGTCCTCCGGCGTCATTGCCGAAGAACTCATGCGATCCATCAAATCTTTGGCCAAGCTTTTGCCTCGGTGATCCGCCGTCGGCGAATCGCTCGTGACATGCAATTCGTCGTAGTCGAGTGCTGGCAAAGACCAAAATTGAACTTGTTGCCGAGCCGATTCGGATAGGCCGCCAGTGCGGTCGCCACCTGCCAACACGATTCGAAATTCAGTTGCCGGCCTTGCGAAATCATGCAGTGCGGCGACGTGATTCTGGACGACTTGGGTTACGCCTCCTGACTCATAGTGGCAATGAACAATGACGACATGTTTCATCATGGGCGTCACGTGACACGTTGAATGGTGGCGCGTGTCAATGGACGCGTTGGCCCGGCAATGCGCCATCATCGACGCCCAGGACGAACACATCGCTGCCTCCGGGGCCGGAAGCGCACACCATGCCTTCGCTAAGGCCAAAACGCATCTTTCGCGGTTTCAGATTAGCGACCATCACGACCAGCCGACCAACCAAGGCATCCGGTTCGTATGCGGCTTTGATTCCAGCGAACACCTGACGTGTCTCATCGCCGCCGAGTCCGAGTGTCAATTTCAAGAGCTTGTTGGCTTCGGGGACATGTTCAGCCGCCAACACGCGTGCCACACGCAAATCGACTTTGGCGAATTCGTCGATCGTGATTTCATCCGCGATGGGCTCCGCCTTCAACGGTTCAGCCGAGTCATTGAAGGTTTGCGTCCCCGTATCAGTCGCGCTCACTGGTTCCCCGCTCGCTGGTTCGCTTTCTGACTTGCTCTCTTCAATCATTGCCTCGAGATCCTCAATTTTGACCCGGTCCATCATTCGTTTGAATTTGGCGACGCCGCGACCGGTCAGCGGCGTTTGAGCCTGGTCCCATGACGTAATGGGATCGTCTAGAAGATTGCCGCATTTTTCCGACAACGCTGGCAACACAGGCGATAGATAAATCGCCAACTGTCGAAACAGATTGAGGGCGACGGTGCAGACATCGCGAAGCTCATCTTCCCGCTCGGGATCATTTTTCATCTCCCACGGTTTGGCATGTTCCACAAAGGGATTCGCGGCATCGGCTAATTCCATGATCAAACGCATCGCACGGGCGTACTCGCATGCCTCGTACGCCTCTGCGATCTGATCACCCTGTTTCGCTGCCGCTTCGAACAAGCCGTTGTCATCAGGATACTGCTGCGATAGGCCAACTTTGGCGGCAAATTTGCCAACGCGACTAGCCAGATTGACAACCTTCCCGACTAAATCGGAATTCACTTTCTCAACGAATTCAGCCAAACCGAGATCGAGATCTTCCACTCGGGAGGTCAGTTTGGTGGCGTAAAAGTACCGGAGCGATTCGGGATCGGCATATTTGAGGAACGTTTCCGCTTTAATGAGCGTGCCGTCACGTTTGGACATCTTTCGACCATCCACATTCAAAAAACCGTGAATGTGGACTTTGGTCGGCAGATGAAATCCGGCCGTACGCAACATGCCCGGCCAAAACAGCGTATGAAAGTACGTGATGTCTTTGCCGATGAAATGATGGATTTCGCAATCGTCGCTTCGCCACCAATCATCGATGCTGCCGCCATTGGCATCACACCATTCTTTGGTGCTGGCGATATAGCCAATGGGCGCGTCAAACCAGACGTACCAGTAGTTGCCGGGCGAATCGGGAATCTCGAATCCAAAATAGGGAGCCGGACGGCTGACATCCCAATCGCGTAATTCATCGGCGAGGAAGTGTCCGAGCAAATAATTAGCTGTCTCGGTTTGCAGTGCGCCCGATGACTTGACCCAGTCTGTTAGGAACGGCCTTAGCTTTTCGAGTTGAACAAATAAATGTGTCGCACGACGAATCTCGGGTGTCGCCCCGGAGAGGGTGCTGATCGGATTAATCAGTTCAATGGGAGTGTAGGTCGCTCCGCAATTGCAGTTGTCACCGGCCTGGTCGGTCAAGCCACAGGTGGGGCATGTTCCGCGGACAAATCGATCCGCCAAAAACGTTTTGACTTCGGGATCATAAAGTTGCTCGACCTCGTTTGATGTCACAAGATTGGCTTCACGCAATGACGACCAAATCTGGTGACACAACGTGCGATTGGCTTCGCTATGTGTGCTGCCATAGTGATCGTATTGGATATTGAATCCCGCAAAGTCGCGCTGGTGAGCCTCGCTCATATCCGCGATCAAATCGGTCTCGCTTCTGCCTTCCGCCCGCGCGCGGATCATGATCGCGGTGCCGTGGGTATCATCTGCCCACATAAATTTGCAATCGTTGCCTCGCAGCTTTTGATATCGCACCCAAACGTCGGTTTGGATGTATTCCACCAAATGACCCAAGTGAATGGGGCCATTGGCGTATGGCAATGCGGCGGTGACAAGCAAGCGGCGAGTCATGAAAGTCAGTAAACGAAAGTGCGATTAAGTTAGCCGCCCGGATTCTTGCAAAGCAATCCGTTGAGGACCACCACCCGCGGCATATCGATCACACTCGTTCGCTACAGGTCGGTCATCGGTTGACTTTTTGCACGCCGATAAAGAACACAATGATGGAGGCCGTCATCGCGATCACGGAGCCGATGAAGCTGGGCATTGTGACCATCGCTTCGAGGCTGGGTGATGATTCGGACCAACCTTCACTGCTAAAGTCGAGTCCGAGGGCGTAGCAAAAGACGAGAAGTCCCGCCGTGAAGATCGCACTCCCCAACGCGATCCAAATTAATCCCCATCGCGTTGCCACTTTCATGGGTCTAGCGTTCTCCGCTTATAAAACTCACTCAGTTCTTGAATTCGCCCAGGACGGTCGAGAGTGAATCCTTGGCATCACCAAAGAGCATTCGCGTGTTCTGCCCAAAAAACAAGGGGTTTTCAACGCCCGAAAAGCCCGATCCCATCGATCGCTTGAGCACAAATACGGTGCGAGCATGATCCACATTGATGATTGGCATGCCAAAGATCGGGCTGTTTTCGTCCTCGCGGGCGGCCGGATTGACCACGTCATTCGCTCCGATGACGACCGCCACGTCGACGTTATCGATTCGTCGGTTGATGTCATCCATTTCAACCAATTGGTCGTAAGGGACGTTCGCTTCGGCTAACAACACATTCATATGACCTGGCATGCGACCGGCGACAGGATGGACGGCATAATTCACCTCCGCACCGTTGGCCTCGAGCATCTCTCCCAGCTCACGGACAACATGTTGCGCCTGGGCAACGGCCATGCCATACCCGGGAACCATGACGACGGACGAGGCGGCTTCCAAGATCAAGTAAGCATCATCTGCCGTGATTGGTTTGACCTCGCCTTCCACTTTGGAGGCCGTTTTGGCGGCTGCAAAGCCGGAAAACAACACGTGGCTGAGCGATCGGTTCATCGCTTTGCACATGATGTTTGTCAAAATGATCCCAGCGGCACCAACCAATGATCCCGCGACAATCAGGATGGTGTTGTCGATCGCTAAACCGGCGGTGCACGCTGCCAATCCCGAATAACTATTCAGCAGTGAAATCACAACGGGCATATCAGCCCCGCCAATCGGGATCACGGCCATAATACCCAGAGCCAATGACAGCGCGATCACGACGTAAATCAACGGGAAGGTCAACGATGGCTGCGCGACGATGATGGCGCCACAACCCACCAGTGCCAGCAGGAGCACGACATTGACAGTCCGCTGACCAGCGAACGAGACAGCCGCGCTATTGAATGTTTCGGATAGCTTGCCCCAGGCCACGATGCTTCCGGAAAATGTCACGCCGCCAATCAGCACCGACAGCACGACCGTGATCAGCGTCAACGTGGATGGCTCGGCTTGATACAAAGCAGCCCAACCCAGCAGCAGACTGGCAATGCCACCGGAGCCATTGAACAAAGCGACCATTTCGGGCATGCCCGTCATGGCGACCTTTTGTGCGGCGACGATACCAACGATGGTGCCAAGAATGGCCGCGATCGCGATGACCTTGAAATCAACGACTTCCCACGACAGCAACGTAGCAACAATGGCGATCAGCATCCCCAGCGCACTAACTTGATTGCCACGCACAGCGGTTGCCGGCGAACTCATCAGCTTCAAGCCAAAGACAAAAAGTATGGCGGCCGCGATGTAGACGGCGCCCATTCCGAGGTCATTGATCACGAAGCATCTCCTTTGGCGTCCTTACTTTTGAACATGCCAAGCATGCGATCGGTCACCATGTAGCCGCCAGCGACATTCACCATTGCAAAGAAAACAGCGGCACCGCCCAGGTAGCTGGCGAGGTCGCCCATCCCCGATCCCGCGGCGGTTAATGCTCCGACGACGGTGATGCCTGAAATCGCATTGGCGCCACTCATGAGTGGTGTGTGGAGCGTTGCTGGCACTTTCGAAATCAATTCAAAACCAAGAAAGATTGAAAGCGTGAGAACAAAACCGAGATAGACCAGTTCCATGATGAAATTTTTGTTTGCGGATTCGAATGAAAGTTTGCCCGATTTCGCTGGATGGAAGGATCGGGCTGATGCGTTTGCCGACCAACGCATGAATTCCGAGACAATCGTGGTCGGCGGTGTTCTTGTTCGTGCGGGTTAGGCGTTGGCCAAGCTGGTCACTTTTTCGTTTACCACGGAGCCGCCCCGCGTAATGACGGCATCGCGAACGATTTCGTCATCTGGGTCGAAGTGCAGCGTCTTGCTCTCATCGTCCCAAAACTCTTCGAAGAGACTCAGAAGATTATTGGAATACATCTCACTTGCATTGCGACTGACTTCTGATGGCAAGTTGCCTTGTCCAATGAGGGTGACGCCGTCGACGGTGACGATTTGGTCCAACACCGAACCCTCAACATTCCCGCCGGTTTCGATTGCCATGTCGATGATCACACTGCCGGGTTTCATGCCTTGAATCATGTCGGCAGTGACAATTCGTGGAGCGGGGCGACCGAACAATTGTGCCGTTGTGATCACAATGTCGCTCTGCTGAATGATTTTTTTCTGTCCCGCTTTTTGCAATTCGATTTGTTCGGGCGTTAGTGCCTTTGCGTAGCCCTGATCCGTTTGTCCGACTTCGCCCAGGTCGATCTCAACAAACTTGGCTCCCAAAGATCGCACCTGCTCGGCCACGACGGGCCTCGTGTCAAAAGCCTCAACTCGGGCTCCCAATCGTTTGGCGGTCGCGATCGCTTGCAAACCCGCGACGCCAGCGCCGATCACAAACACTCGGGCTGGTCGAATGGTTCCTGATGGTGTCATCATCATTGGGAATGCAATCGGGCTGTGGAATGCAGCCTGGATCACCGTCACATAACCAGCCAAACTTGCCTGGGACGACAGCGCATCCATTTTCTGTGCCCGCGTGCTCCGTGGGATCATCTCCATTGAGATAGCCGTCGCGTTCTGCTGCGACATCGCGTCAATCAATTCGGGTTGATTGAACGGATCGAGGAAGCTGACATGTGCAGCACCACGCTTCAAACGCTTGACATCGTCAATCGACGGTTGCCGTACGCGAAGCACCAAGTCCGCTGCGTCGATGACATCAGCTATTTCTGATTTGACTGATGCCCCCGCGTCGATGTAATCCTGATCCGCGAACCCACATGCCAGCCCCGTGTGGGTTTGCACCACGACGTCGCATCCGTGTCGAACTAATTTTTTGACGTTGGCGGGCACCAGGGCTGTTCGCTTTTCGCCCGGCCAAGTCTCGCGTGGAACGCCAATGAGCATCCAGTAATCCGTCTATCTTGGGGAAGAGAGTGTAAATTCGAGGCATCACAGCTTAGGAAAGTCGACAACCGCACCCACCGGTGTAACAGCGTGATTTCGGCTATCCGCGTCGTCAGGTGACCATCCGCATCAGGTGCTCGTTTCTTGAGGCGGGACGCTTTGTTCAAACCGAGTGATCGATTCCGCTTG
>JBCCJB010000224.1:0-7149 GCA_039028015.1 Planctomycetota bacterium | reverse complement strand
TCGTCACTCGCACACAATCGATTCGATCCATGACACGGATGCAGAAGTGCGACAACCGCTATCGCAACGACCGTGATACCGGAGCTACGCCCAGTCCGAAACGCAACGCGATGCCCGTTGTCGCTTTTGGCTAGTTCAAACGATTTCGGTACTGCCGCAAACCATGTAACGCGTGATAAAGCACACCGCATTCGAGATCGATTTCGCGGCATTGAATCAGCAGGTCGCATAAGCGTTCCGCACAGCGGCGAATCCAAAGTTGTTGGTAAGGTTGCGAATCGGGCTGAGTAGGTGGTTTCAACGCGAGGAATTCTAGCACATGTCCCGTCGTTCCCAGTTGTTCCCCTAAATCACGGGCCCATCCTGTTCGATGAAAATAGTTCGTCGAAAAGGAGCCGTCCGGGTTTTGATTTTGCCGCGCCAATGACGCGGCGGTGCCGAGCTTGGCGACAGCATCGCTCCAGACACCCGTTAGTGGTTTTCCTTCTCGCTGCCGTTGGCTGACCGCCGCACTGATCGCGTTGAGTCGATGCGTTCCGCCGCAAACACTCTCGCTCAAATCAGCCCGCAATTCGGATTTCAGCAACGATTCAATGCTGTAGTCCAAACCATCGCGAGCCGTCCAGCGATGATCGGTCGGACGATAGGCAAGCAAACCGATCAGCGTCCAACTGAATTCTCGCTCCGCATTGAGCGGGATGTCATGTTCCGTTTGACGCAACCAATCGCCAATGGTTCCGGTCGATCCATCCGAAAGAACCAGCTCCGTTGTGATCAGCAGATTTGTTTGTGCCAAAATCGCGAGCCATTGATCGCGATGGCCCTGTCCCATCTTTGTCGCAGGTTCCAACGGCACGCGAATACCGCGACGACCGTCAATCATGTCACCGGGTTGCAGTGTCACACCGCGAATCGGCGCACCGGCTAGCAAATAATCAATCGCCGTGATTGAATCGCCACCGGCTTCAACATTGAAGTCGTGCCCGTACGCCAAAATGCCATGCAAGATCTGCCAACCACCATGAATCGACACGCTTAGCCGCCGCTGCTGAAGATTTTCGTCCAGGACGGTGTCGATGCGTTGCTTGAGCTCGTTGATATCCGGCGAGGTGTCTTTCGAAACAGGCGTTTGTTGTTCCGTGGTGGTATTGGCTTGGCGTGCGGGCACCGAAACCATGGCATCAGGGCATCCTGTTACTAGCAAAACGGTGACGACCAAGACGCCAGTGACCGGTTTGACTTGGACCACGCGGTCATGTGGCTTCACGTGATTCGAAGCGACTAAGCCCAATTCTTTTGTCTTCCGCTTCGACGCCAACGACATTTCGTCATATAACCTTCTGCGATATCGAACCCACACCCATCGGTCGAGTGTGATCATGCCCGACGATAAGTCAACTTGATTGATCTTGATCTCGAATCGATCGATCTTGAATCCAGACGGACGGTTTGTTTAGCGTCCACAAGCCGATTCGATTTCCCACCCATCGAGCCCGTCATGCTTGCCTCTGGTCGCCGCCACTCCCTCCGCACGGTCGTTTTGCTTGGTCTTGGCTCCGTGATTGGGTGTCAGCAGGGAGCGATTTTCAACCGGCATCATAACCAGGCGGCGCACGTCCCTGGATCACCAACGGGTGTTCAGGTGACCCAGAAATCGACTGACGATGGCGAGATGCTGCAATCGCCGCCTCAGCGTTTGGCTCAAACCCAATTCAAGGCCAAGTCCGAAGACCAAGCGACAAACCCGAATTCCACCGACGCAACCAAAGCCAATTCCGATCAAAAAGCGGACAAGTCGAATCCATCGATCTCGACGCGTGAAACTCACGCAGCCGCTAAGCCGACGAATCAGGCACACGCGTTGAAGTCAGCCCCGTCGTCGACCACAACAGCATCGCACAAGGACGCTCAAAACAAGCAAACTCAACGCAAGACGCGTTCAGCGGCATCGATGATGGCGAAAGCCGATACAGTGGAAATGGAACAATCGCTTCCAAGCCGTTCCGAATTGAGCGAGACACTAGCAGCCGACGCCTCGCTTGCCGGTGTCAACATGGACGAGCTACTGAAGTCGCTGCAGGACGCACCGCCCAATGTGCAACGATTAGCAGTCGCGCGCATGCTGGCGATGTCTCGCCGTCGTGCTCAATCGACCGATCATCCCGACGCGATCGACCAAGCCATTGAAGCATCGCTCGCGTCGTTGCCAACGCTTCCAGAGCACGTGCTGGACAACGGGCAGTCACCGACACCTTTGGCTTCGACGAAAAACAAGAGTCGCGAAGAAGCAAACGATTTGATCGACGAAACTGCCTCGTCAGAAATCGCTCAAGTTTCCCATGAGACGACCAGCGATCCTGTCCAAGCATCGATGGCACGCCACATCGCGACGTCGGAATCCAACGACGCTCGAGAATCGATGACCAACGACGAGTTATTTCGGATGCTGCGGGAGCGTTTGAGTCAGCCAACACCCGGCGAGTCTGAATCGGAGATGACGCGGCGGGAAGTGATGTTGCGTCATTTGATGGTGCTGGCGGGCGATCCCGATGCAGCGATATCAAACCTCGATTCGCTCGATGAAGCCAATCAAGAGTATCTCAGGCATCAGTTGTTTGGACTGTGGACGATTCTCGATCCCAATGGTCATCCAGCCACGTCGCGTCGATTCTCATCAGCGCTGCCGTCGATTCGTCAAGCGGCAAGTTTCTTAGCGGCAGGAAGCGATTCGCTCGACGTCCGGTCTTTGGAGTTCTGCACAGCGATTGAGGCGTACGGTCAAATACAACCGTTTCCGAATCGGAAGTTTAAGCCCGGTCAAGAGATCATCTTGTATTGCGAGATCGACAACTTTGTCGCCAATCCGGTCGAGGCGGGCTACGAAACCAAATTGCAGGGCAGCTATGAGGTATTGGATTCCGATGGCGGACGCGTGTTGAGTCAATCGCTACCGATGGATCGACAGGTCTCGCGCAATCGACTGCGAGATTACTTCATTGCCTACCAGATGCACTTGCCCAAATCGTTAGCCAGTGGTGAGTATTCACTGAGACTGACCATGGAAGACGTGCACGGTAAGAAGTACGGACAATCGACGGTTGATTTCCGTATCGCCTCAGCCGACTGACCCAGCGCGATGACACGGTCTTTCACTCGTACCGACACTGCGGATCTTGCAAGTGTTTTGGTCATCGATTTCAAGCCGCTGTCATTGATCGCAACGGCTGGTTTGTTGCACCACGGCGGTTGGCGATGCGTTTGTGCGAGCAATCTGGTTGCGGTGGCTAAAGCACTCGTCCTGGTTGATTGGCCCGATGACGCCGAGTCAGTCACACCATCATCAAGAACGTCCGGCGAAGCGAATCGACCCTCTCAATCAATCCGAGAATCGAGCGGAACCACGCGACCGGTTGATCTTGTGGTGTGGGATGTCGGTGACTTGGGCCCCACCGTGATTGACTATTTGGATTCGATTCGTGCTGACGATCGCTTTCGTGACCTTCCCGCCATTCTGATTGCTGAACCAGTATGGGCTGGGCTGGAAAAGAAGACGGAAACGCTCATCGCCACCACGCACTGTTTGTTCAAGCCCGTCGGGACAACGACATTAATCTCATTGGCAGAACAGCTGCGATGGATGCCAGCCTTGCAAGCGACGCATCGAGCCAGAGGCGGTAAGCCGGCACGCATCGGCTGGGTAACGCTGGACTGAACGCTTAGGCGGATTCCCCGACCACGTCCTCGACCCAACTTCGAGCTCGCATCATGGTGGGAAATCCGATCGTTGGAGCGGACAGAATCGCGACGTGACGAAGATCATCGGCGCTGCAACCTGCTTGTAACGCCTTGCGGCAGTGTGAGTGGGCGCCGCCTTCAAGCCCCGCGGCGATCGAGATCCCCAGTTTCACCAACGCGATCTCGCGATCTGATAACGGCCCCGCTTCCGCCGCTGCCTTGCCCATCGCTTCGTAGGCATTCATGAAATCGGGATGCGATGCATGCATCTTTTGATACGGTTTTGGAATCACGGGAGACTCGTCAGGCAGACGTGAGGAATATGAAGTGAGAAGAAAATGGTGCGATCAATTGATCACCGAGCCGCGAAGGTACACTACGCATCGAACATGCGCGAGAGCGTCACAAAGAAATCGCGATGGAACCCGACTCACAACTATGATTCACACCGCCGAAGCAAGATCCAACATGAGACCCATCTGGATGATCGCGACGATCGCCGCATTGATTTGTTGCGAGCTGGGCCTTTGTCAGACCAGCCGAGCTGAAAAACCAATTCTGGGAATGACAACGCAATGGGGACAGGAAGTCACGCCGGACAACGCATGGCAGGAATACCCACGACCGCAATTCCGACGTGAGTCATGGGTCAACCTCAACGGCTTATGGAACTATGCCGTCACCGATCAAGCATCGGAAACCATGCCGCAACAACCCGACGGCGAAATCCTTGTTCCATTTGCGATTGAATCGAAGCTGAGCGGGGTGGGGCGATTGTTGGAACCCAACGAAAAGCTCTGGTACCGGCGTGTCATTCGACACCAAACGCCGTCGGGTCACCGAACGCAGTTGCGCTTCGAAGCGGTCGACTACAAAACTGAGGTGTTCATCAATGGTCGCGTTGTCGGCTCACACATTGGCAGCAGTGATCACTTCGCATTTGACATCACCGACCATTTAACGGGCGGCGATGACGAACTGGTCGTCGCAGTGATTGACGAAACGGGTCAATGGCAAACGCTTGGCAAGCAGACTCGGCGACCTAAGGGTATTTATTACACGCGGGTGTCCGGCATTTGGCAGACGGTGTGGCTTGAGGATGTTCCCGATCGTTTCATCGCGTCGGTCAAAATGAAGCCGCGATTAACCGAAGGCACGCTGCGCGTTTTGCCAACGTTGAGTGGTACCCAAGTCGACGGCGAATCGTTGCGGATCACGCTGCGAGAAGGAGAACGCGTGATAGCGATCGCCGATCCGTCGCTATCAATCAAGATTCCCAACGTCAAAACGTGGTCCCCTGACTCTCCATCGCTGTATGACATCACGATGGAACTTGTTGCCAGCGACGGGACGCTCTTAGATAAAGTGGAATCGGTCGCTGCCATGCGTGAATTCGGTGTCCATCGCGATGCCGACGGGCACTTGCGATTGACGCTCAACGGCGAGCCGATCTTCCATTACGGTCCGCTTGATCAGGGCTGGTGGCCGGACGGTTTGCTGACGCCACCCAGCGATGAAGCCATGCGTTTTGACGTCGACTTCCTCAAAGCAGCAGGCTTCAACATGATTCGCAAACACATCAAAGTCGAACCACGACGGTTTTATGATTATTGCGACCGAATCGGCATGCTTGTTTGGCAGGACATGCCCAGCACTGGTGGTCGGCCTGAGTGGACCCGAATGAAACCGGGACCAACGCCCAATCAGTTCCCGCCCGAGATGGAATGGCCCGCTCAACGGCATGAGCAATTCATGGCGGAAATGAAATCGATGGTGCTCGGACTGCAGAATCACGCAAGCGTAGCAATGTGGGTGCCTTTCAATGAGCGTTGGGGGCAACACGCCACGATCGACGTGGGACGATGGCTAGAAAACATCGACGTTCGACGCCCCATCAATATTGCCAGCGGGGGAAATTTCTTTCCGGTTGGCGATATTGCTGATCACCACAATTATCCCAACCCAGAGTTTCCGTTCTACGATTCACGATTCGATGACTACGTCAAAGTCGTTGGCGAATTCGGTGGTCATGGTTTGGTGGTGTCGGGTCACCAGTGGAATCCGGACATGCGAAATTGGGGTTACGGGGATCTGCCCAAAACATCGCAGGAGTACGAACAACGCTATCGGCAAACCGCTGTCATGTTGGGTGAACTGCGACAGCAAGGCATTGCAGCTGGCGTCTACTCGCAGACGACGGATGTCGAAGGGGAGGTTAATGGCTTAATGACATACGACCGCGCAGTTCAAAAACTATCGCCTGAAAAGCTAACGCAGATTCATCGCGAAGCCGGGCTGATCAATTAGCTGGCCGGCGTCGAAACGAAACTCGCTCGTGATCAGTGGTCGTGCTCATGATGCGAGTGGCCTGTTATGTGTGAGTGTCCGTCGGAATGTTCGCCATGGCCGTGATGCATTGCGGGATGATGGGCCTCATGGCTGTGTCCTGGCAGATTCTCAATCGCAACGGCGACGGCGATGCCCAACAAAAAGGTCGCCGTTAATCGAACGCGATCATGATCATGGAACGCCACTTCCGGAAGCAAATCTGCTAAGGCAATCCCAATAAAGAAGCCCGCCGAAATAGCTAATCCCCAGCCTAGGAACGCAGGTTGATTGACAACGCTGCCAACGCCAAAAAAGAACAGCAAAGCACCAATGGGACATGCTAGTGAAAACACGACATTGGCGATTTGTTGGCTGCGTTTGGACCAACGCTGCCGATCCATGACTGACGTGATTGCAAACGCGTCGAGTGGTTTGTGCAGCGCAACGGCGAGGAACGTGCCCAAGCCTCCCAGGCCTAACCAAGCACCATGGTCGCACTCCGAGATAACACTTGCTGCTAAAGCGACACCATCAACTAATGTGTGCAGCAAAAATCCAAAGAAGAGACCCGTCCAACTGAAGCCCAGAGGTGACTCGGAGTCAGCGTGAACGTGGTGATGATGATCGCATTGGTGGCTTGTCGATGCGAATGCCTCATCATCCGGGGCGACGCCGTGATCATGCGCGTGGAAAAGCCTGACCATCAGAAACATCACGGTCAGCCCGATCAGCCCGCCAAGTCCCGCGCGTGCGGGTGACAATAGCGTTTCGCTTGCATGAGGCATTAGGTGCAGCATCGCAATGCCCAACATCAAACCACCGACGCCGCTCATCAATAATTGCGTTCTCAGATGAGTCATTGTCAGTAACGATGACAAGCGTCCGCCAGCCAGTGAGGCGGCTGCAATGAGTGTGCAGTAGGTCAGAAGAACAGCCAGAGGAGCCATCGCGGCAGGATAGTGATGGCTCCGCAAGTTGACTACGGCGTCGCCGATTCGGGCGATCTGCCGCCTTTCGAAAACTAGTGCTTCTTCTATCTTTAAATTTAGGGTTCTGAGTCGTAGCCGGGCTTCGCCAGAAGCCGGA
>JBCCJB010000223.1:0-7195 GCA_039028015.1 Planctomycetota bacterium | reverse complement strand
GGTTAGAAATTTGAGGTAGGCTGGATGACATGAGAAGACATTGAACGCATCCGCCTTCCGAGGATCCAGCACGATGGATGTCAAACGTCAGACCTGTCAGAGTTGTCGATCCATTGACGTGCGGAATTTGATTGTTCGAGGCGACCGGGGTGAGCAAACGATCTTTGTTCGATGTGCCCATTGCAAGGAGTTGGTCGCGAGGTACGAACTCAAAAACTATTACCATCACGGTAAAGGCATTGAGTCCTACTTACGCGCCAATGGCCGACACAACTCTGAAAGTGGACGCGAATGGATGAAGGCGTTTGAAGACAGCCAGCAACGCGCGATGATGGGTTACGACGAAGCGCTACGATTTCTTAGCGAGCACCAAAAAGAAGTCTGATTTGCGGATTGGTTTGCTGCGCTGATACCAGCTCACTCAATTTGTTCGAAGTGACAGGCACATACGCTCCGCGAAACACTACGCGGCGGGGCTGATTGAAATCCAGCGTCGTCGGCAAGGCTGTCACGCAGTAGTCATCACTCCAGGCAGCGCCGAGCTCGCTCGCGTTGTCGACCACTCCGTCTCGGTCATCGTCCCATCCTCGATAGCCGGGCGCGCCATCTTGCCCCGCGACGATCCAAACGGCCGCCTCGGGATCAAAACGTTCGACGGTTACATCGAGCGAATCAAAATCGTCGGTGAACACGTTGAGCTCGATTTGATCGGCGGGTATTGACGAATTTAATTGATCCCGCCGGACATCTGCCGCGATTGCCAAAGCTTGACGACGCCACTGATCAGCCATTGCCGTATCCAGGTCGGGTCCGCTTGCAAGCCAAACCAGCCGCCAGACGACCAAACCGCTCACTGCCAATAGGGTTGCAGCCGAGTTCAACGTGGCCCGATCTTGGATCAGACGACGCGTCACTGATCCCGTAACTGATCAAAATATTGGCGCGTTTGGTCGCGCCGATCGCGAGGCAGCACTTGATCTTCCAGCGGATCGCCTTCGTCTTGAAGCGTGTTCTCGACGACACGCTGGATGTCTTCGCGAGTGATTCCCTTTCGATTGGGTCCATCGGCAAATCCTGCGATGATTGCTTTGCCACGTTTGACATCGCCGCGAACTTGCGAGTCATACGTGTTGGTCTCATCATCCGCTTCACCGCGATCGCCAGAGCCAGGCCCTCGGCCGCGTTGGCCTTGTCCAAATTGATCACCCATTTGCGAACCCTGACACGACTGGCAGCCTGAGCCTCCGCACTGCTTGCAATTCATTTGCTGCTTGGATTGCGACAAGTCATCCAGTGCATCTTGCAGATCCTCGAGCTCGGACATCGCATCTTGCATTTGGCCAAGCTCGCCAGCCATCTCTGCCATGGCATCGGCCGCCTCGGCTCCATTGCCTTCCCGCATTGCCTGGGCGGCTTGTTCCATCGCCTGGCTCATCTGCTGCATTTGCTTCATTTGGGAATCCGCCGCCTCAGCTTGATTGAGTTGCTGCTGCAGTTTGCTCGCCTCGTCGGATCGGCCTTCGCGTTTGGCTTGCTCGATTTGCTGTTTGAGCTGAGCCTTTTTCTGCTCGTGATCTTGTGCTGCCTTCTTAAGTTGTTTGGCAAGCGTTTCGGCTTGCTCGGCAAGCTGCTTCTTTTGTTGCTCGCTAAGCTTGCCATCGCGAAGTTTCTTGGCGAGGTCTTTCAGTTCCTCAGCGGCTTTTCCAAACTCACCCCGGCGGATTTGCTCGGCGATCTTTTCGGCCGGGCCGCCTTGCAGCCCCTTCAACTGCGACATCGTACGTCGCATCTGGTCCGGCGATCCCAAACGATCACGACGTTGTTTGATTTGGTCTTTGATGTCATTGATTTGAATCAACGCATCTTTACGCGTCATGGGTTTGCCGCTCGTGATTTGATCGAGCTTGGCTTGCATTTTGGCAAAAAGCTCTTCGGCCTCTTTCAGACCCTTTGCCTCGGCTTGGCGACGCTGAGCGGCCAAACGCTTTTTCAATTCCGTCGCAGCGGCTTGAACCTGTTTGACTTCTGTTGCGGTGACCGTCTCCGGTTCAACCACCGCAATCTGTGCTGGTTGGACCGTCATGATCATCGCCAGCAAAATTGGAAACACCGACAGCGGTAACCATGCGATGCGCTTGAGCTGCAGCGGATAGTGTTTCGCGACATCGATTCCGGCGGCGTGTTGTCTCGCATCAGCATGCAAAGCGGCTGCGATGGGCGACGCCGACGAGGGAGTCGCCAGCGAACTGCTCAGGCGCTGCCTCAAACCACAACGACCATCAAGGTCCAGTGCGACGGCATCCTCGTTTGGCATGCGAAACCAGGTCCACAGCAATGACCCAACCAGCGCGATCCCAAACGAACCCGTCACCCAACTGGTGATCCACACCGCGGGGTCAACGGGGGCGCCTTGGATTTGGATCGGTGTGATTGCGAGCCAGACCATCGCAATGATCGCGACCAGGGAGGCCGCAAAAACACCCACGGAAACGGCATGTCCAAACGTTCCCATTGCCAAACGCCAACGGGCTGACGAGATTTTGCGTCGCAGTTCAGCATCAAGGCTGCTACCAAGTTCCGACGTTTCTGGGTCGGACACCGTTGGGTTGGACATCGTTTGGAAACCCGTGAAGACGTTGGAAACGGGAATTTCTGACGGTTTCTATCCCGGTTACGCTGCGAATTATTTCCGGCAACGTCCACATTATTCTATCGTTTTGTCAGGCCCGCCGCGTTTGTTGAAATCCATTGTTTGATGTCCACCACGGTTTCATCCCCGTCGATCTCGCAGCCGAGCGACGCACATGCGAACCATCTGCTCAGCCAACTCGCTGACCCGGATGCGTTCCCGGACCGACCCGTAGTCCTATTTGATGGTCTCTGTCGGTTTTGCCAGGCGAGTGTTCGCAGTTTGAATCGATTGGATATCGGCTCGGGTCGGCTGAGCTATTTATCGATGCAGGATCCTCGCGTCGCGCAGCGATATCCTGATTTGACCGAGGCTCAGTTGATGCAAGAAATGGTCATCGTCGAACCAAGTGGTCGGCGACACGGTGGCAGCAACGCGGTCCGCTTTCTGAGCCGCCACCTACCGTCGTTATGGATCGCGATGCCAATATTGCACTTCCCCGGGACGGCCGGGCTCTGGCGATGGCTGTATCGATTCGTGGCTCGAAATCGCTACCGAATCGCGGGACGAGATTGCGATTCGGGAACCTGTCAGATCTAGTTTTGTCGCAGTTTCCCTCAACCATCACCGCCATCGTTGCCTCGACTCCCGAGGGGATCATCGGCGACAACATGGGAATGCCGTGGCGGCTTTCGTCAGATTTACGTCGCTTCAAGCAAACCACCCTGGGCGGAACACTGCTGATGGGTCGTCGCACATTTGACTCGATCGGCCGCGTGCTTCCGGGCCGTCAAACCATTGTGCTGACTCGAAATGCGGAGTGGTCCTTTGAGGGGGCGGTTCGAGCCGATTCTTGGGACGCCGCGATCGATGCCTGTGACCATGACCGCCTGTTCGTTGTCGGTGGCGGGCAAATCTACGAGCATTTCTGGGATTTTTGCAGCGTTATCTTGTGGACGCGCGTCTGGGCGACACGTTCGGGCGACACACGAATCAGGCTTCCAACAAGCCAATTTCGGGTGGTGTCGCATCAACACATTCCGGCTGGACCACGCGATGAATTCCCAACAGATTTCCAGCGATTGGAGCGACACTGAAAAAACGGTGCCAATTGGGAAAAAAATCCCTCGGCCAGATCGCTTCCACTTGAGTGAAAAGGCGGCAGACTGTTATAACTCGCGACCCGAAATTTTTGTCCCCGCCATCGCCGCCGGAGATCGCCATGCCCCGCTTGATGGGCGTCGACATTCCCAACGATAAACAGATCCAATATTCGCTCACCTATTTGTACGGGCTTGGGCTCTTTCGTGCCCGTGAGGTTTGCGAAAAGCTAAAGATCGATCCGGTGACCCCGGCCAGCGAAATCAGCGATGAAGATGTTGGGCGAATTGCGGCGCTGTTGGAGCGTGATTATCTCGTTGAAGGTCCGCTGCGTCGGCAGGTCACACAAAACATCGGCCGGCTTCGCGAAATTAAGGCCTACCGAGGCATTCGGCACCGTGTGAGTTTGCCGGTTCGTGGGCAGCGAACGAAAACAAACGCACGCACGCGGAAGGGTCCTCGGAAAACCGTCGCGGGCAAAAAGGGCGTTAAGGATCTTCGCTAGGTCGATTCGCCGGCGATTTGACCAGCCGGTCATCGCAGCCCTTCCAGTATCCAATTCAAAAAGACCGTTGAGATTCCTCTGTGGCAAAAACCAACAAACGCAAACGAATCCGTCGCAATGTGACCAATGGCATTGCGCACATCCATGCAACGTTTAATAACACGACGGTGACGATCACTGACGTGAAAGGCGACACACTTTGCTGGGCAAGTGCCGGCACGAGCGGCTTTAAGGGTAGTCGCAAAAGCACACCCTTCGCCGGGCAATGCGCTGCTCAGCAGGCAGCCGAGAAAGCGGCCAAGTTTGGCATGCGAGATGTGGAAGTCCGCGTCAAAGGACCGGGCAGTGGCCGCGAAAGCGCGATCACGTCACTGCAAGCTGCCGGACTCAATGTGAAATTGATCGAAGACGTCACGCCAATCCCGCACAACGGCTGTCGTCCGAGGAAGAAACGCCGTGTTTGATGCTTGCGTGAGCATTCAAGCACTCGAAATCTCATCCCACTGACCCAAATTTCCCGAGAAACATTCGATGCATATTCGCTGGCGTGGCATGGAGCTGCCCTCAACGCTCGAAGTCGAGCGCGATTCGCTCACTCAGACATACGGCAAGTTTGTCGCCGAACCCTTCGAACGAGGATTTGGTGCCAGCATTGGCAACAGCCTGCGTCGTGTGCTGTTGAGCAGCTTGATGGGCAGTGCCGTCACGCAAATCAAAATTCGCGGCGCGCAGCACGAGTTCACGTCGATTCCTGGTGTGCTCGAGGACGTCACCGATATCGTTTTGAACGTCAAGAGCCTCATTGTCTCCAATCAAAGCGAAGCGACACGCGTTATCACCGTGGAGCGAACCGAAGCCGGTGTGATCACTGGCGCCGACGTACAGGCCGACTCCGACGTCGAAATCATCAACAAGGATCACGTCATTGCCACGTTGACCGAAGACGTGCCATTCATGATGGAGATGGTCGTCGAGAATGGACGGGGCTATGTGCCCAGCACCGAACATAGCAGTGTCGATCATGAGATCGGTATTATTCCGATCGATGCGGTTTTCAGCCCCATCACGCGTGTTCGATACGAGGTTGAAGCGACTCGCGTTGGTCAAAAAACCAATTACGACAAGCTGAACCTGGAAATTTGGACCGACGGCACAGTGAATCCCGAGATGGCATTGACCGAGTCCGCCAAGATTCTTCGCAAGCATCTCAATCCGTTCGTCCAGTACCGCGAGCTCGGCCCGAGCATTTTCTCAGCAGCACGTGGCGGCGCGGGGTCTCCCGAAGCTCAGCTGGAAGCGAAGCTCAATATCACGCTGGCCGACATGCGTTTGTCGGTTCGGGCCAACAATTGCCTGGAAAGTGAAAACATCCAGACGATTCGTGACCTCGTCCAGCGAACCGAAGATTCGCTTCTCGAAGTCCGCAACTTTGGCGACACGACGCTTAATGAGGTTCGTGAAAAGCTCTCGCAGTATGGGCTTCACCTCGGAATGCGTGTCCCGAATCAGCCACTGTTTTAGAAGCATCAGGCCGACGAACCGCTCTCATCACGTCCGACTGGTTCTCTGCCACCATCCATTCACCGTTATCTTGGGCAACCGTAGTCATGCGTCATCGCCGCAAGGGCCGCACTCTCGGCCGATCGCCGTCACACCGCCGAGCCTTGTTTCGCAACCTGGCCAGTGCATTGTTTCTGACCGAACGTGATGCGAGCTTGGATGACAACGCCCCGAAGGTTCCCGGTCGGATCGTAACGACCGTGGAAAAGGCCAAGGAAGTGCGTCCGTTAGTCGAAAAATGCATCACGATCGCCAAGAAATCGCTTGCTGCTGCCGAGCAAGCCGAAGCGTTTGCCACAAGTGCCGAACGGGGTAGCGACGAGTACAAGGCATGGCGAAAGTCAGACCAGTGGCGTCAATGGGCCGATGCACGTGCTCCCTATGTCAATGCTCAACGGCGAGTGCTGCAGTTGGTTGGTGATCGTGAAGCCGTTGCCATTCTGTTTGACACCATCGCTCCGCGGTTCGTTGATCGCCCCGGCGGCTACACGCGAATCATGCGGCTGGCCATGCCGCGGCTGGGCGACAACGGAACCCGTGCGATCTTAGAATTCGTCGGGCAAAACGATCGCGTATCACAAAAAGCTACAAAACCTGCATTCGAATCCGATCCCGAACCCAGCGACGTGGCTGATGAGGCGGACGATGCAGCACCCGAGGCTTATGAGAAGAAAGAGGCCGCAGCAACCTAGCGAGCCGAGTGTTACACATAACCTCGTTGGCACGCTTGACTTCCAAATCTGTCGAAGAGTCAGGGCCATGGCGGACTAGGAAGTTCGTTGCACCTGAATTGAGGCGGTGAATTTTCTCTGTCACGCGCTGCCTTACTTCGACGCACCAACTAAGTCAGTCTGCACTGGAGTTCCCGATTGGCTGTCCGTTGTTGATCGACGCATCCGAGCTCGACGCAAGTCGGCTCAGAACGTTTTGCCAAGTGATGACCCAACCTTGGATGCGGTCGCACGAGGCGTGCTGGCACATCTGGATGACGATCGCTGGTTCCACGGCAGCGAGGCATTCACCAGATTGAATCTGCAATTTGCAATCGACTTGCGAGATCGATTGCCCAACGATGCCGGTTTTCGACCCACCTTTGTGGGACACATCTTGGTCGAAATGCTTCTGGATGCGGCCTATCTTCAACACGATCGCAACTGGGTGGATCAGTATTACGGTTTGATCCGTGGTTGTGATGCAGCCGGTATCGAAGCAGCGGTGAATCTCATCACCGGAAAGCCGTCTGATCGAATTGCTGAAGTCATTGATCGTTTCGCAAACTTGGGATTTTTGTACGACTATGCGACGGACGCGGGTCTTTGGTTTCGCGTCAATCAGGTTCTGCAGCGGGTCCGGCTTCCAGAGATTCCCTTGAGCAATGTTGCCGACTGGTTGCCGACGGC
>JBCCJB010000222.1:0-7213 GCA_039028015.1 Planctomycetota bacterium | reverse complement strand
TCCAGTGGCCCCCAATGGAAAATCGTTTCGCCGTTCAGTGTGAATCGAACGTGTCCGTCGGCATCCTGGGCCTTGCCGACCGTGCGAATCCCGGCATAGGAATCCACGGTGTCGATCACCTGGTCAGCATCGTCCAGCAGATTGACCGTAATGTCATACAAATGTGGCGACGACGGTGACCACAGCTTTGCATCTTTCAGTTTGATGGTGGCTTGGTTGCTGCCTTTGAGCGTTGCAACCGTTGACCCACCATCTTTGACGATGACTTCAATGTTTTTATCGCACTCCGTTACGGTTTCGACGGTGATCGATCCGTCTTCGGAAGACGTGCCGATCACCAGATCTTCAATGTGATCGACAGGAACCTCTTCGAGCCAGACTGTCTGCCAGATTCCCGAAACCTGTGTGTACCAGATGCCGCGTGCGTTGATGACTTGTTTTCCGCGAAGTTGATACGCTTCCGTGGCATCTTCAACGCGAACAATCAATTGGTTCTCACCTGGTTGGATTGCATCGGAGATATCAAACGAGAACTGATCGTTCCCACCGATGTGCGTACCGACTGAAATGTCGTTGACGAAGACTTCGCAGCGATAGTCGACCGCTTCGAAGTTGAGCAGCCAGTTCTTTCCGGCTGTTTTTTGTTTCAGAACAAATGTGCGGTGGTACCAAAGGGCTTCAGAAGGATCGAGCAGTCGCTGCACGCCGCCAAGTTTGGATTCAAGACTGTAGGGCACTAAAATTTTTCCGTTCCAGTCCGCCGGTTTGTCTGTCTGATCAATGGTTGTGATCGCGTAGTCCCAGTGACCGTTGAGATTGGTCCACTGAGCTCGTTGCATCAGTGGCCGTGGGTACTCGGTCCACGCGTTGTCGGCAGTCACCTCGGCTCCCCACTGGGTGATCAATTCTGACTCAAACGGTTTCGTATTGCGTTTTGGCTCAGGCAACTTCGGAATGTCTTCGGCATCGACGACGTGCACATCAATGAATTGGCCGCCGTTGGTCTGCTTGCACCGGACGGCAATGGTGTTTGAGCCCAGTCGCAGGACCGATTGGTTAGTCGGTTCAATTGGGAAGACTTTGTATGATCCGATGAAACCTTTGGCACTCGCCACGGCCTGTCCATTGATGAAGACTTCGACATCTTCGTCGTGGTGCATTAGTAGAGCTGGCTTGACGGGGACTACCTTCAGCTCGAATGACTTACGCAACCAGATGTTCTTGGTCGTCCATGTCGTCCCGATGCGGGCCCCCGGAGTGCCGCGGGTTCCGAAACCACCGAAACCTTCCTTCCAGCTGGAATCATCGAACTCGGGTTGTTGCCAACCATCGGCGGGGCGACGTAGCGTGTAACGCCACTGGTCAACGATTTCCGGAGTCGTTGTATCCTGAGCGAAGCTCTGGAGCGAAAGCAACGCTGCAATGGCAATTGGTAAACAATTTGTGAAGTACTTCATGAGGGCGTTACCGGGATGTTTGTGCCGGTTGATTTCGGTGAGCGGGATGTTTTGCTGATTTGATACAAGTGGATCGCTGTTCTGTTTAAGCTCTGGCAACTAATTCTTGACGTTATGATCGTTCTTGACTTTATGATCGCGATCGCAGGTTAAAGCGCCGTCCTCAACTTTGAGCTCGGCCATTTGAAGAAATGAGATCTTCTGGTGCGGTGTCCGACGTTCCGCAGGCGGTGTCGGATAGGGTCGGTTGGGTTCAGTGTGATAAAAAATGAATGCTTGGTCATCGAGCACTGCCACGCTGGGATGCCTTGCAAGCGTCGCATCCGTTTTTGCCTGTCCCGGTTCCGCAAGAATGCGATCCTGTTGCTGCCAATCCACGCCATCATCGGAGTGAAAGACAGCCAGTCCCTTGTGGGGATCCGTCAGCATCCAGAAACGATCCTGAAAATAGAAAACATAGGGAGCCTCTTGATAGCCAAAACCGCGATGCTTGCCGTTCACGGCTCCCGCACATTTGCCTTGGTTCTTCCACGTGATGAGATCGGAAGATGTCGCCCACTGGATGCCACCACCTTTTCCGACTCGATAATAAGCTCGGTACTCGTTGTCAGTCTTGAGTAGCGAAACATCAATGGGATCAGGCTGATTGAACTCTGGTGACTCAACAAGCTGCCAGCCGTCAATCGGATCGCTTAGCGGAGCGACATAGTGTCGGATTTTGCCATTGCCACCCCACGGCGGCGTTGCGGAGGACTTGTACGTTGCAAACATATGAAGATGGTCACCGGCAACAATCACGCCGGGGGCCCAATGCGTGTCATCGTTATCCGGTTTTCCCTTGCGAGGATCACCATTCGTATCAGCAAGCGTGCAGTAGCCTCGAAAACGCCAATTAATAAGATCCGATGAACTGATCACGCCCAGCGGCGTGCCAACGTACGTAGCCTTCTTTCGCGTGGCGCGGCGAGCGGTGTAGTAAATAAACCACTCTCTTTGGACGGGGCTCCAAATCACTTCCGGATCGCAAGAGCCGTTGTAATGGGGATCCGCGAAGAGCGGTTGTGACCAGTTTTGAAGTCGCTTGGTTTTGCTCTGCCTATCTGTCGTCTGTTGATTGCTCGAAACGGCCTCGGACTTCTCTTTCGAGGTCTCAAACTCACATGCAAGGACTTGACCGTTAAAGCGATTGGGTGCCTCGCCCTCATCGGCTGCGGTTCTGCTATCAAAGCGAGTCGTGGGGGCATCTATTGGTTGTGTCGGAATCAAACCTGGTGAGGGTCTGAACATCTGTTGATCACCGACACGAAGCGTCACCCATTCGCCGCTCGAAAACGCTTCGAAGGATCTATTTGAAGACCGTCCAACTAGATCACCCGCTGGCCGATAGCCCGCGGTTCTTGTGGTTGAAACCGCCGCTAGCGCCGTGCGGCTAATTGGTTTTTGAATGGGTTTTAAGTCAACTCGCCCTGAAACACTGAGGGGCGGTTGACTATCAGTACAGTGCAACTCGAAACCACGCTTGTCCTCGCCCTGCGCAATCGCCATACCGTCTAGCGTGGCAGCGTCGACGGTGGTTTCGATTGCCAATCGTGGATTCGCAAGGACTTGCGTGTTGGTCTCGCCTCCGCAGCATCCAAGATCCGAGTCGCACAAATCATTCGCCAACGCCAGGCGATTGTTCGGGCGTTCGCTTGCCTCCACCGACTCACTTACAGTGAAGCAAAGGACGGCAACACATAGATAACGACTTTTCAATACTTTGTTCGCCGCCTTAGGTGGTATCGAAGTGTTCGCTTTCAATCGTATTGGCTTGTGCGAGGGTCGCTCATTCGTGGCCGACGTTCGTGCTGGAATCGATGGGAAGACATCCCACTATGCGTGATTTCGAAATGCTTTTCCGATGATGCGTCCGCTGAGCATTTCCTATTTCACCTCGAGTCCAGTCGAGCCAATCAATGTCAATCATCACCGGGCCGACTTGGGCTAATCGAATTCTGCGCTAGGCCCGGTTTCCAATCAACTTTTTTCAATCAGGACGCCGGAAGCACAGATACGTTCGTCTGCGCGTAATGTGGTGTCCATGTGATTTCACGTCCTGCGACTAAGATATTTTTCGCGATGATGTGTCGTTTTTGGAACGCTCAAATCGTCGTTATAACCAATGAAACGCCGAAAATAGTCCCAGAGCCATGTGACGCTATGGTCAATCGTGCGTCGCCGATGAATTTGATTTTTTGCGGATCAGGGTCGTTTGATCAGATCCCGTCTGCGGACTGATTGGACAGGAATTTGTCATGGCATCGTGATCCAAGTGCACGCGATAGAGATGCCGAGCGCAAAGATCTTGATGCTGATGACGACGCGTGGCGCGGACGGGAGGCATCACTCGCGATGTGGAGAGCCAAAACAGCCACACCGTGTGATGCCATGTCGTTGCACTTCAATGTCAGCGTAATGCACGCACCGGAACACCCAGCCATCCGGCTCGACCACGCGGGAATAGCACGCATGCTCGATCGCCAAACTTCGGCTAGCGCTCATCCTGTACAACATGCGAGTTTGACTGATGTGAAATCTGTTCAGAGATAATTACGCGTGTCGACGATCGACTATTTCATTTTGATCGCCTATCTGGCCGGAACGATTGGCCTTGGCTTGTGGTGCATGCGCCGCAGTCGCGATGCCGATTCGTTCATGGTCGCGCGGGGCCGGCTGGGCGGTTGGATCGTTGGTTTGTCGATTTTCGGCACCTATGTCAGCAGCATCAGTTTCTTGGCCATTCCGGGAAAAGCACTGATTGGCGATTGGAATTCGTTTGTCTTTTCGTTGTCGTTACCGATTGCGGCTTGGCTGGGCGCCGCCTGGTTTGTGCCGTTTTATCGTTGGCACGGTCACGTCTCGGCTTACGAGCATATGGAAGAACGCTTTGGTGCGTGGGCGCGACTTTACATGTCGGTCTGTTTTATGCTGCTGCAGGTCGCTCGTGTTGGTTCGGTGATGTTCCTCATCGCGGTGGTCATGCAGCAGTTGTTGATGTGGGACATGGTGACGACCATTGTTGTCACTGGGATCGTCACCACCGCGTACACGTGCGTCGGAGGACTAGAAGGTGTCGTGCTGACCGATGCCTTACAGTCGGTCGTTTTGATCGCGGGGGCGGTTCTTAGCGCGATTTGGATTACTTGCTGCATGCCAGAAGGGCCTGGCCAACTGCTCGACATGGCAATCGCCGAGAACAAGTTGAGTCTTGGAAGTTGGGCGTTCGATCCGACGCAGTCGACGGTTTGGATCGTCATGCTTTACGCGTTGACCATCAACCTGCAAAACGTGGCGATCAACCAAAGCTACACGCAGCGGTATTTGTCGGCTCGCACGGACCGTGAAGCGAAGAAATCGGTTTGGTTCGGAAGTCTCCTCTACATTCCGGTTAGCGCGTGCTTCTTTTTTATCGGGACCGCGCTGTGGGCGTACTACACGTCACAGCCCGATTTGCTGCCCGCGGACCTCGTCGCGGATGTCGCCACTGGGAAGGGAGATGCGGTGTTTCCGTTTTTTATTATGTCGTCGCTTCCGACAGGTGTGCGGGGCGTGATGTTAGCGGCGATTTTGGCGGCGGCGATGAGCACCGTCAGTTCCAGCCTCAACAGCTCGGCGACGCTGACGCTAAGCGACCTTTATCACCGGCTAATTCATTGCGAACCGACCGAGCGGCAAGCGATGCGAGTGTTGTACGGAAGCACAGTATTCTGGGGCATTGCTGGGACGCTGTTGGCATTGGCGATGATCCAGGTGAAGAGTGTGCTCGATGCGTGGTGGGAGATGTCCGGTGTGATCAGTGGCGGAATGTTGGGGCTGTTCTTGCTTGGGTTGGCCGGCAAACAGATCACCAGCCGATCGGCCATGGTTGGCGTTGCCGTTGGGTTGGTGATGATCAGCTGGCTGACGTTTTCGCCCAACTCAGAATGGCTCAATGATGAACTTCGAAACCCGTTTCACTCATTCATGACCGTCTTTCTTGGAACATTGACGATCGTTCTTGTGGGATTTGTCGCCGCGCGGTGGCGTTGGGAAACAGAGCGCTAACACAACGCGCATGCTCGGTAGACGGTCACGATGCATGACGTTCCGTGTCTGACGACGGCATCGCACTCCGAAGTCAGCGCCACCCTCGAAGACGTCATGTCGCTTGCGATCGATTATGCTTCATCAACGCGAGCCGGTAGGACTTGACCGTCGTGATGCGCTTGAGCTCGCTGGTGGTGATTCGATGCTGTGCTCCAAAGACAGGACCGTCATGCAACTGCAAACATTCCGGCTCGCGACGATGATGGCAGTGTTCCTTGCAGCCACCAGAAGCTTCGCCGCTGATGATTGGAATCTGAAAGAGCTGCGATACAACCATCCCGGACTGGTTGTTGATTTGGGCGTCGGGCTTTGGGCGTGGCCGATGCCGATGGACTATGACGGCGATGGTGATTTGGACTTGCTCGTTTCTTGTCCGGATAAACCGTCGGGAGGCGTGTACTACTTTGAAAATCCGAGCCAGAAACCAGGTAAGAAGATGCCGGTTTTCAAGCCGGCCATTCGACTAGGTCCAACCGGACACAACATGCAGGTCAGCTACGTCGATCGGCAGCCACGGATTCTGAGAACGTGTTTCGAGTTTGGTCGCGAAGGGACAAGCGGTGCATTCAATTTTGATGAAGGGAAGCGGATCTATCCCAAGAGCAACATCCATGAAACCAAGGTTCGTGGAAACATGTGGCGCTACTCCGATTTCGACGGCGATGGCGATCAAGACCTCATCGTCGGTGTCGGCGACTGGACCGACTACGGGTGGGACAACGCTTACGACAACCACGGTCAATGGCAGAACGGGCCGCTGCATGGCTACGTCTACTGGATTCGCAATGATGGTTCGGATGATGACCCGCTTTACTCCGACGCACCGCAAAAGCTAACTGCGGCGGGTGGCGTGATCGATGTGTTTGGCTGGCCCTCACCCAACCTCGCCGACTTCGATGGTGACGGTGACCTCGATTTGCTGTGTGGTGAATTTCTTGACGGTTTCACTTACTTCGAGAACATCGGCACCCGGACGAAGCCTGAGCTTGCAGCGGGCAGTCGGTTACGCAATGACAACGGACGGCCGCTCGTCATGGACTTGCAGATGATCACGCCGACGGCGGTGGACTGGGATCACGATGGTGATACCGATTTGATTGTCGGCGATGAAGATGGTCGTGTCGCGCTGGTGGAAAACACCGGGCGGCTTCGCAACGGCGAACCGGTGTTCCGGTCGCCGCAATACTTTCAACAGGAGGCGGACACATTGAAGTTCGGCGCTCTTGCGACGCCATACGCTTACGACTGGGACGACGACGGCGACGAAGACATTCTGTGTGGTAATACGGCCGGGTATGTAGGACTGTTTGAAAATCTTGGAGCATCGGATGATGGCTTGCCCAAATGGTCGGCACCGACTCGGCTCACGGTTTTCAACGATGCAAGCGATGCAACGGGGCGACCGTTCCGGATACAGACTGGACCGGCCGGTTCGATTCAGGGACCAGCCGAAGCCAAATGGGGTTATACGACGCTGAGCGTTTCGGACTGGGATGGTGATGGCGATCCCGACATTATCTACAACTCCATCTTGTCACGCGTGGGGCTGCTTCGAAATGACGGCGGCAAGCTCGTCGACGTTCCTTTCGACACCGGCCAAGTCGAATCGCCGCCACGTTGGTACTGGTGGC
>JBCCJB010000221.1:0-7224 GCA_039028015.1 Planctomycetota bacterium | reverse complement strand
GTTGAGTCGAACAAGGAGGTATTCGAGCAAGTTCGTGATACGGTCATGTTGTGCGCGGCCGAGTCGTTGCATGACAACGAGCTAGCCAAACTATCCGCTGAGATTCTGCCCAGCCTGACCGAGCGTTATCGCACGGAATATGGTCGAACCGCCTGGCATCGACACTTTTATGCCATTGAAGCCGATGCTCAGTTGGCAGCATCGGGCCGGGACGCGTATCAAGCTAACGAGGATATGCATCCGCAATGGCATACGGTAAGCGTGTCGACCGCGAGAGAACGCGGCAGTGCTTACCCAGAGTCTCGCTGGGTGATTGAAGAGGGTTCGGCACGCAAGCTAGCAAGTCATCATGATGACTTTTTGTTCTTTCGATCGCCGATGCTCGGAGACTTCGATGTTGAAACTCATGCGACTGGTTTTGGTTATCGCGAATCACATGTTTTGGTCGGTGGTTTGTGGACGGGCTTGGTGTCAAATCATCGGCAATATGTCTTCGGCAATGTTCGTGGCGAGTTGAGTCGCGTGGATTTGGATCGACAGCTGTCCGACACGCATCGTCACGGATTCATTCACACGAGGATTCGCAGCCGTGATTCCACCGCATCCACCTATCTGAATGGCCATCCTGCTTTCGAGTACCTGAAACCGGCGAACGCTGATCCGTGGCTTGCCATCCGCAGCATGTACCGGGTCAGCGGCGGTGTGGACGATTTTCGCATTAGTGGTAATCCGGTCGTTCCTGAAACCATCGAGATGATTGATTCGAATCAGCTACTCAGCTGGTACGACTACTTTTGGGTGCCGCACTTGGACTCGAATCGGCTTGGACCTTGGACGGCCAGAGGATTCCATCATCTTGAACATGAGATCGTTAGTTCGCAATCTGATTTGCTTCCCGCCGGCAGTCATGCGGAAGAATTGTTGGTCTACACACGGCCCATGATTGAAGATGGAAGCATTGAATACGAATTCTGGTACGAGCCGAATGCTTTCGATGCCGCTCCCTGCGTCGCTGGACTGGCTTACCGATTGACGCCTCGTGGCGTACTGGAACATCGTGTCACCCACGGTCGCTACGACCGAAGCCCGCTTCGACCCGACAACGTGATGCCGGGCCGTCTGTCAAAGCAACTTTCCAAACCTGAACTGGATCCGGGCCATTGGAATCGAGTGACACTTTCGCTTGTTGGTAGCACACTGACGATCAGCCTGAACGATCAGGATGTTTTTCAAACCGACGTTGATGTGCCGGCCAACGAACGTCATTTCGGACTCTTTCATTTTGCCGATCAATCATCGCTGCGTGTCCGCAATGCTCGGTGGACTGGAGACTGGCCAAAAGACACTCCGTCGCTTGATGAGCAATCATTGGTTTCATTTGAGTATGCCAACGTCTTCTTGAACCAGTCAGCCCTTCCAGACCGACTCACGCATTCCTTTGATCGCACCTCTTTAATTGACGGCCAATTTGCGGTCGTTGAAGGGGATCCCATCAACGATGTTGATGCCACCGACGATGGTTTGCAGGTGACGCGGATTGGTCGCTCGGGCTATCAGGCGGCAATGATCGGCCGATCAATGCAAGTCAGCGGTGATTTCGATGTGACGATTGGCTTTGATCAATTGCAGCGAGAAACTGCGAAGGGCAAGATCGCCAGTGTCCGGCTCATCATTCAAGCTTCCAACGATCGACAGGATTCCGCGCTCATTCAACTGATTGACGATCGCGAAGGTGAACGGATGGTGCAATGCATGATTCGGCAGATCATCGAGGGAAAAGAACGTCGTCACTATTTCGGCAGTCAACCGATGGAGGCCGATGCGGCTCGCCTGCGACTATCACGTCGCGACGGTCAAGTCTATTACCTCGTCGCCGAACATGATTCGGATCAATTCCGAATTATTGGCAAACAAGATTTTTCGAATGCGGATTTGAAAGACGCATCGGTTCAGTTTGGTGTGCAAGTGCAGGACGCTGGCAGCCGAGCTTCCACACGGCTGAAGTCATTTGACGTGCGAGCCGACAAGATCACGGTCGAAGAGATCGAAGATCCGAGTGTCCTGATCGACCAGTTGAACCAGAGTCGCGCGAAGCTTGCCATCCAGTTTCAACATGACTTTGCGGCCAATCCGCCACTGGAAACGCAATTCTATTGGTGGACTGATGTTTTCAATTGGAAAGCATCCGATGGCGGATTGATCGTCCGCGCGCCTGGGGCAATCGATTGGACCAGTGGTGGGCTCTCAATGAACGAGGGCTACCGAGGTGACTTTGACATAAAGTTTCGATTTCAACGTCGATCGATGGTCACGCCGCAGGATGGAAAGAACACGCAAGTTTATTTGCAGATCGATCTTGGCAATCAAGATCGCACGCAGTTGAGCGTGATGCTGACCAAGCGACCCGATGAACGATTTGCAACTCAGGCCCAGATCCGTAATCGGCTGTTCACCCGATATAAGTACACCAACGTTGGCACTTCGACGTTTGCCGATCCAGACTTTCTGCGATTGGCTCGTCGTTCCGGAAGACTGCATTGGTTGGCTGGCAATGAAGCCGAGCAGACTGAATTTCTGATCGCGTCCCAGGATGTCGGCGAGGCACCGATCCTCAATCGAGGCGTGCGAATGATGTTGCACACCGGTCACGTCGACGGCGTCTCTAAAATGTTGGCCAGGTCCATTGAGGTGCGTGCGGAGACCAAAGTTGGTCTCAACCTGGTGCCAGCGATGCGACCCACATCGCCTCAGCCCACGCTTCCTGATCGCATCTTCCAGTCACTAAGAGACCTCTTTTAGTGATGGAGCAATGAGCTGAAGCATTTCTAGAAATCACGTAGGACGGGGACTTCTCCCCGTTGACTTAACCACCGTTGTCGGTCGTAGGTGACCGACCTACGTAAAAGCTCAAAATGCGTTCGCCTAACAAATCGACGAAGACCCGCATGGAGCGCAGCCAATGTGTATGCTGGCCGGCTCCGCCGGATGACGTGACCGTGTGATAGCTGTGCACGACGATCTTTCGGTCGTGAAGCCAAACCAATGAGTCATTCATGAAGAGAATTCAAAGCGTCCGGTGGTCGTTCATCGCCTCGATTCTTATTTCTAGCTTTCAGATTACGCCCAATGCGATGGCGGATGAGGATCGGCCCACTCGTATGCGCCTGGATGCCGCCACGATCCAGTGGGTCAATGAGCCCAGTGGGAAACAATTGCCCTTGCCGACTGGCGTGACCCACACGCGATTTCATTCCGCCTTGGCTGGTCAAGAGATTTCCTACACGATCTATCTTCCGCCTGAATATCACACTGAACCCGAGCGTCGCTTTCCCGTGATCCATCACTTGCACGGGAACGGAGGTAACGAGCTGAAGAGTTTGCCTGCAGCGATTGGATTACATGAAGCAATCGTCGCAGGCGAAGTTCCGCCGATGATCTTGGTCATGTTCAACGGTGGAAAATCGACGTTCTATAAGAACAGCAGCGACGGCCAATTGCCGATCGAAGACATCTTTATGCAGGAGTTCATCACGCATATCGATAGCACCTACCGTACGATTGCGTCAGGAAAAGCACGCTGCATTGAGGGCTTTAGCATGGGTGGTCGCGGCGCCGTGTTTTTCGCCATGAAATATCCGGAAGCGTTCGCATCGCTGTTCTGCCAAGCGGGCAATGTGCCGCGATTGGTCGAAATGTTTGACGACACACCGGAGATCTATCGTTCGGAACTGTATTTGGGCAATGATCGTGATCGCTGGGTTGACGACGATGCGTTTCACAACGCGACAAAGAATCAATCGAAGATCAAGAAGTCCATGCAGATTCAGATTGCATGCGGGACAAAAGACGGAGGTCACCTACCCACGGTTCGTGACTTTCACAACCATTTGCTGGAACTGCAAATCGATCACACCTACATCGAACTTAAAGGATTGGCCCACAGGAAGCCGCAGATGATGAAAATGCTGGGCTCGATGGTCCACAGCCACCATGTGGATGCACTCCGACAAAACGGAGTGATCGACTGATTTGAGCTTTGGTCGAGGACAATGACCGCGAAGTTGAGACCACCGTTATCACTCAATTGAGCGGCGTACTGGTCATCGTCCAACGTTGCGATTGATCGTGCCGGCGCTGGAGTGTTCTAAGGAGTATGTGAAACGCCGCTGGGCGGGTTTTCCGCGGATGTCAGTCTCCCAAAAGGCGTTCACCCACGCGGTTGAACGATAACATCGGCCGTTAAGTCTCCGGCTTTTGAGTCATCAACCGAAGACTCTTTGAGAAATGCGATCAGATTGGCGACTTGAGCTTCGGTCATCGATGCGAGTAAGCCGACCGGCATCGGTGATTGATCGAGGACACGTTTCAGTTCGATGTCATCAAAGGGTATTTGATGCCGCCGCCCGTTGTTCTCCGTCAATTCGATCCCTTCGCTGGTTTCAACGACGACGCCTGAAAGCGATACGCCATCAATGGTGAGCACCTGTGTCATTCGCCACTTGGGGTCGATCTTTAGTGATGGATCCATGATGTGCCTGATCAAATCCCGAGCGGAGTGCTCTTTGGCAAAGGCGGCGATATCGGGACCCGCCACACGTCCGATGCCATTGACCCGGTGACACTGTTGGCATTGGCCTGCTGTTGAAGATGCAAACCATCTTTGTCCCTCCGACGCATCGCCTTGCATGGACGCCAGTCGATCAATATCTGGAGCATTGCCAATCGTTTTCAGTCGTTTGTCGGGACTCAGCCAAGGCCTCATCAAACCTTCGACCAAGGTCGCAAGCTCGTTGCCAGTCGAGTTGGCGATCTCCGCATCAGCTGCGTCAGACAATGCCGTGCCCGTGGACCGAAGTTCCAGTGGTCCTTGCATCTCCGCTGCCATCGTCTGGCTGGCAAACGCAAACGCTGATTCCATCGCCAAAGCAATCGTTTCGCCATCAGTCGGTACTTGGCCTTGGTCGGTTGTCACTTCAGGCATTCCGGCAATCCATCGCCAGAGAACGGACAACGCCGCGGGAGGTAAATCATGATGGGCAAGCTTTGGCATAGCGCCGGAGCCCGCCGTCATCGCCCGATAAAGTAGGACTGAGCGTTCGGGATGTCCTGGAGCCACGAGACGTGCATCTTCAAGACCAAAGTCGCCTTGCATCGGCGGTAGATCGATCGCGTTGGTTTGCGTGAGATTCCGTTCCCAGCGAAGGTCGAGATTCGTGGACGCACCTCCGGCCGGCCGATGGCAAGACGAGCAATTCATTGCCAGGAACGATTTCGCTCGCTCCTCCAGGCTTGCTTGCTCATCATCACAGCGACGCATGGGGTGAAGATTTCGAGTGAGCTTTTTAGCGGGGTCGGCCCAGCCAATCGCAACCATTTCGGCCCAAGTCATCGATCCATTCGCCGGTGAGTCGATAGGACTCTTGGTCAGCTCTGGACGTGTGAGCTGGTCAGGTCGGAATGTCATCGGACCGCGGTTCGCCACATGGTGGCACGCTAAACATTGAGTCCGTGACGCAAAGACGTGCTCATACTGAACCTCGCCAAAACGCGGATCGTCGACGACGATTTCGCGTCGATCACCTTCGGCTGAAACCAAGTCCGCGTCGCTGCCGTCATCTCGCCAACGATACGTGTACGGCGTCCATCGAATTTCGTCGGCGACCAAAACTTGGGTTTCAATTGGTTGTGGAGAATCGCTTCCGACGATGTCGCGAAAGATCGTCACGGCAACGACAGTGCCATCCACATAGGGATGATGATCGCCGGGCGGTTGGACCGGCAACGGGTCTGTGCCGGGTGCCGCGATCCATCTCCGCGTCGATGCTCCGCCCCGGTTCATCTCGACGTTCGGTTGATACTCCAAGACACCCGCGGCGGGGATCATTTGAGGCGTCTCATCAAATAACCCGGTTTGGCTTAGAAGCCGCGGAAAAGTTTGTTGGTTGTCCGATGAATTCGAAACCAGGCGATGCAGGCCTCCGCTTGCGATATCAACCACCAAAAGATCAGTTGTTTGGTCGCCGTCCTCGGGCGTCAAATCGAGCTCAAGGAAGTCCAATAATTTGAGTCCCGTCGAGGCGACCGGACGAAGGTCGACTGGATCGCAAGCGGTATCGGCTGCCCAGATCATGCCGTTCATGTAGCAGCCAAACAGATAGCACTGATCGACGTCGAACCCGGACGGATGGACACGCCAGCTGCCGGATGGAAAGAGTCCACCGGTGATAGACTGGGCTTGCGTCCGATCCATCGTGATGGCTGGCGAGATAATCTCTCCAAAAGTGGTTGGTTGATCGGGAGCGATCGGGTGTGGCCCCTCGTACAGTGACCAACCACAGTTTCCACCGGGCTGGATCTTGTGGATCATCTCACACTTTTCCCATCCGACATCGCCCACCCAAAATGATTGATCATAGGGGCTAAAGGTTGCGCGAAAGCCGTTCCTCAAGCCGGCCGCATAAATCTCCGGTGCAAATCCTTGATTTTCAGTGAATGGGTTATCGACTGGGATTGCATAGGGTGCGTCGACTGTTGCGTGACTCACGTCCACTCGCAGGACTTTACCTCGAAAGTCTTTGGGATCCTGTGCTTTGCGATACTGGTCGGGTGGAAAAGGTCTGGAACCATCACCGGTGGTCACCCACAAATACCCGTCGGGTCCAAAGTTCAAGGAAGCACCAACGTGATCACCCGACGGATAGGTGATGATGTCCAAACGCGATGACGGGTCGATGGAGACCACTTCGTCATCATCAGCGACATCGCACGTGAACCGAGAGACCCGGCTGCCACTTTCGGTCAGATGAGGTTGGATTGCCCAAAAGATATAAACATGTCCGTTATGCTCAAAATCAGGATCGATGGTGAGGTCGCGACATGCGGCTAGCTTCTCGCCTGCTTCCAATGCGATTTGGGCAAGATCGAGAACCTGCTGGGAAACATCGGGAAATTCAACGTCGACGACGTGAACGCCTCCGCGCCTCTCAAGCACCAACAGGTGATTCGCTTTGGTGAAGCGATTGGATGAGAAGGCGTAATCAATCGCGACGGGTTGATTGAACTGGACCGAACCCCAACGTAGAGCTTGCAGTGGTAAGGGCGGCTCGGGAGTTCCAACGAACCGTGATGAGGTCCATGCAGGTCGTTGTTTTGGAACACTCGGTGAGACTCCTTTGGCCGACGAAATCGGAACAAGAAATGTCGTCAGCACGACTGCAATCAACG
>JBCCJB010000220.1:0-7241 GCA_039028015.1 Planctomycetota bacterium | reverse complement strand
GCCTGGTGAACTTCTTTGGCGGTCGCGCCGGTACGTTGTTGGTACGACTCGTCGGCAAGTTCATCCCCCGCCAATTGCTCGACAACAAATTCGTTGTAGGGCTTGTCCGCGTTGAACGACCGAACCACGTAGTCGCGGTAACGCCACATGTTCGAACGTTCATAATCATTCGACATTCCCCCGGTATCCGCATACCGCGTGATATCCAGCCAGTGCCGTGCCCAGTGTTCGCCGTAGCGAGGGCTGTCGAGCAGCCGATCAATCAACGCTGCCCACGCTGCATCGGCATCCTTCCCGCTGGCCTCAACAAACGCTTCAATCTCTTCCGGCGTTGGTGGCAATCCGGTGAGGTCGTACGACGCCCGCCGAATCAGCTCCTCGGGTGACGCGGCCGACGCTGCTGTCACATCGGCCTGTTCAAGCTGTTCGTTGATGAAAAAATCGATCGCTTCATGCGGCGCCGTGTTTTCGGGAAGGGTTTCTTCGGTCGGCTCGACCGGTAAGAACGCCCAAAGGTCTTCCGGCTTGTATCGACGCGTTGTCCATTCGGCTGACGTGCCACCGCTCGTTTCGACAATCATGCCCTCGTCGGTGACTTTCTGCTTGATTGCCTCTTCACGGATTTCCGTTTGAACCGCCTCGCTTGGCCAGGGAGCACCTTGTGCGATCCAGTCGCGAAAATACTGGACTTGTTCTTCGGTCAGGCGGTCATTTTCCTTGGGAGGCATCTCGTTGTATTCCCAGGAAATCGATGGAATCAACATTCCCTTGTCGGGTTCGCCCGGCACGATGGCTGGCTCTTCCGACTCGCCACCGCGCAGAAGCGATTCGAGGCTGAGCACGTTGAGTTCGCCGTCCAGAAACTCTTCGTCAGCACCGTGACATCCCTGACACTTTTCCTTCAGCAACGGAAGAATCTTCAGCGTGAAGAGATGATCGCCCTCATATTTGGGAACGGATTGCCATGATGATTCGCCGGGCGTTTCTTCAGCGAACGCATTGCCAACCGACATCACACATCCGACCAACGTGACAATCGCTGTGGTCCGCACGCACCACTTTGCCGATGCAGTGGCAATCATTCGAAAACTCAAGATGCGAAGACTCAAGGTTCGGGAACTCAAGATTAGAGGACTCAGGATTCGGGGACTTGGGGCCAAACGGTCATTCATTCGGGTTTCCCGCCTCAAAGAAAGAAAGGATCTCATCTTCGGTCAACGGTCGCGACGCGATCGAAAACTGGTCCATACTGCCGTTCAAATTGCGTAAAACGAATTCAGCGTCGCCGCGATACAACGGTTGACTCCAGTTGCCCACTGAAGCGGAACCAATTCGGATCGTGTCAACGATGTCTTCTTGTTTAATTTCATCACGATCGATGGCCTGGCCATCCAAGTAGTGCGTGACCAACTGATTTTCGATGTCATAGGTCACCGCAAGCATTACCCAACGACCACTTAACGAAGGCGTCCAGATCGGTGGCGTGTAATAGACTGGCTGAATCCCATCATGGCTGGGCGTCGGTCCTGGCACTTTGATTGAGAAGAAGATTCGGCCATCGTTCATCCATTGCCAGTGAGGCTCACCATCCTCATGGCCATCGGTTAAGAACAATGAGTTGTACCAACGATCAAGGCTGTGGATTTTGACCCAAGCCATCAGCGTTAATCCGCGATGCTCACCAGGAACTTGAATTCGCACACGGCTCCCGACACGACCAAAATCAAGTGCCGCATCGCCACGCCCCCAGCGATCTGTGCTTGCGTTGGCGGCCACGATCCTTCCATCCGATGCTGCGTCGGACGAATGCCGCACTAAATTTTCGATTTGCTTTCCGCCGCTGGAATCAAAGCCAAGGTGATAGTGCCCAATCAGGCCCGGCGTCTGACGCAGGATATGATCCGCAGCAAGCCACCGTGATAGTCGCTCCTGCTTGCGTCCGTCGCGTCGCCGCTGAAACTCTTCCGGGCCGATCGTGGTCGGCTGCACCAACTCGGAAGACGTCACACCGGTCTTGGCGGCCAATCGTCGAGACGTGCCGGCAGCAATCGTGACTGTTTGGCCTGCTGAATCACCTGAATCAGCGTGGAGCTCCACCTCGCCCTCAATGACATGCACATCGGCACCTGAATCATCGACCGCGACACTGAATTCCGTGCCCAAGTCAACGATGTCACCCGAACCCGTTTTGATTCGAAAGCCTCGTGCCGGTTCAGGCACTTCCGCGCGAGCGATACCGCTGTCAATCGTGACCTGCATCGGTGAGTCAACGGAAAATTGCGATTGGCCCGCTAAAACCATGCGAACCCCGCTAAAAAGCTCCAAGTGAATCTTCCCGGACAGCAAATGCAGCGGACCGGTTGGAAGCAATTCGCCATCGGCGATGGATTGGCCCTGCCAGATAGCATCCTCTTGGCCATCGAGAATCGCAAATCCTCTGGCCGATGGGCTGGAGGTTGATAGTAATTGTGTCGAGGCAACCTGCTGTTGCGACGATCGAGGCAACAGAAAAACCGCTGCGATCAACGATGCGGCGACTGCAAACATTGCCAGCGAAACGATGGGGTTCGAAATCGCTTTCGACCGATTTGCCGACTGCTCGCGATGCGCGGCTTGATCGGCTTTTGATGCCGTGCTCACGGAGGAAAGTGTTTCGTCTTCGCAGTCCCTTTCACAATCCGAGGTTCCAAACTCTTGCTGCAGTAGCCATTCCAATTGCACACGGCGGAAGTATTCTCGCCGAACTGATGCATCAACGATGAGCTCAGCTTCGATCCGAAGGTGATCTGCATCGCGAATCGAACCTTCGATCAGCTCGTCGATCAGGAGTAATCGTTCTTCCGGATTCATGATGTGCCCCCGTCGATGCCAAGACGTCGTTCAATACACTCCGCGAGCGAACCACGCATTCGGCTGAGCGTGACCTTGATGCTGCCGACAGGTCGCCCGACTCGCTTGGCCACGTCAGCCAGCTTTTCTTTGTCGCCGTACCGTGCCAACAGCAGTTCACGTCGGTCTGGTGACATGTCGTCGAGACATTGACGAAGTGCCAACTGTCGATCCGATAGCTCGTCAGTCCAAACCGGCATCTCGACTGCAATTTGCTGTTCGAGTTCGTCGGAAAAGTGCAGTCTTGAATCTCGAGCTTGTCGCTTTCGGTAGTTCAAAACCTCAAACCGAGTGACCGCCGACGCCCAGGCTTTGAAATTCGTTCCCGACTCGAACTCGTCACGCTTTTGCCAGAGTTTCGCGTTGGATTGCTGGACAACCTCATCCACGGCCGCTTCGCCAGGCATCAGAGCGCGAACCACCAGCGTGATGGCGTGCTGATGCTGGGTCAGCAGCGTGACGAAGTGCGTGTCGTTGTCGGCAGGATTAGCGTTTGTCACACCATCAAATTCCGCAGGGACTCAGATGGTTAACAATAATCTGCCGTTAATTCGATTTTGATCGGGCAGAAACCGCCATACGTGAATCTATTTAGGTGTTGGCGACCCACCCGAAAGTTTCTCTTAGCGAAAAATGCCGTAGGGTGCTGGATAGCCATCAAAGGGGATGATTCGCGGGGGACGGATGAAATTGGGAGTCACAGCGTGTGTCGAGGATGAGCGATTCGATATGACGCGTCTTCGGCTTTTTCGCGACTTTGACGTGTTTTTGTACCGTGCTCGGTTGCTCGTATAAAACGCACCAAGACGTTGATTGAGCGGCTTGGCCCAACCCCACCCTCGGGTGTTACGAGCCGAAGCATCCGGAGCCATGGCGATTGTGGTCGCAAGCAAGAAGGCACCGATCACGGCAAAACGGATTCGATTGGAGTGCATGGGATTTCCTCGTGGCATGGAAGGTCATCGGAACGGGGCAGGGTTGCCCGGTCTGACATTCCCAGCGAAGCCGGTGTCGAAATGTGACGGTCTTGCCCCAAAAATTTTACGAAGCGTTCTAGCAATTGGTTGCCAAACGACTGACGCGATAGAGCCAGATTTCCCGTTGTCGCCGCATCCCAAGACCCGCCATTTCCCCAGATTGCGGTTCGGCGCTTTTCTTAAGAGCGGCGGAATTGGCTGGCGTCGTTTTCGCTGGTTTTGCTAACGTCGCCGGCCAGCAAGGCATTCGTACCCTTGGCTGGATCGGCCGCGTCGTTAGCTAATGGCCTCACTGTCCGGACATATCCCATCCCATCGCCAGGGTGCTTCCCAAAAGAGCCAGGCCACTCCCAAAAAGAGAACGTCCGATTTGATGCAAGTGCTGGCCCGCTACCGAGACTTGGTTCTGCCGTTGGGGGTCATCGGTTGTTTGGTTGTGATCTTGGTGCCGCTGCCACCCATTCTGATGGACTTGCTCTTGGCGACCAACATCACGGTGGGCGTGATTGTGTTGTTGACGACGGTCTATGTCGAAACACCGCTGGACTTCAGCATCTTTCCGTCGTTGTTGTTAGCAACCACGCTGGCGCGACTGGTGCTCAATGTGGCAACGACGCGGCTAATTTTGTCGGGTGCCGAAAGTGGCAATACCAACGCGGCCGGCGGAGTGATTCAGGGGTTTGGCGAGTTTGTCGCCGGTGATCGGATTGAAATCGGCATCATCATCTTTGTCATCATTGTGCTGATTCAGTTCATCGTCATCACCAAAGGTGCCACTCGCATCAGCGAGGTCGCGGCTCGGTTTGCATTGGATGGCATGCCGGGGAAGCAAATGGCGATTGACGCGGATATGAACGCCGGGCTGATTAACGAAAAGGAAGCTCATCAGCGACGCGAAGCCATTGCGTCGGAAGCCGACTTCTATGGTGCGATGGATGGTGCGAGTAAGTTTGTTCGAGGCGACGCCATCGCGGGAATCGTCATCACCTTGGTTAATGTCGCCGGCGGTCTTTACATCGGCATCATGCGTTATGGCATGAGTGTGGGTGAGGCCGCCGAGCTATTCACCAAACTGACTATTGGTGACGGCTTGGTCAGTCAGGTCCCGGCGCTGTTGATTTCATTGGCAGCTGGTTTGCTGGTCACCCGGAGTGCTCGCAAAGCCAACTTGCCTCGGCAATTCATGCAACAGCTCTTCAGCAACCCGAAAGCTTTGGCGGTCGCGGGTGGCTTTCTTTCGCTGCTCATCGTCACCAATCTGCCAACCATTCCGATGGCAACGCTGGGTGCCAGCTGCATCGGTCTGGCCGTGGTCATGAATCGTCAACAGAAGGCAGACGGCCAACGCGCCGAAGCTGCCGATGCCGCTGAGCGGGCAGCTGCCGAGGCGCCCCCTGAAGAACGGCCCGAAGACTTTTTGACGGTCGATCCGATGGAAATGGCGATTGGTTTGGGACTGCTTTCGTTGGCCGATCCATCACGCGGCGGCGATCTGATGCAGCGAATCACCGGTGTGCGGCATACCGTTGCCGGTGACATCGGGATTGTGCTGCCCAAAGTGCGTGTCCGCGATGACATGCAGTTGCAAGACCATGAGTATGAGATCCGCATCGCTGGCAACCCGATATCTCGGGAAAGGGTGTTACCAGATCGCTTGCTTGCCATCGATGGCGGCGCGACCACCGGTGTGATTGAAGGTGAGGCAACACGCGATCCCACGTTTGGCGAGCCGGCCGTTTGGATCGATCCGATTCGTCGCGAGCAAGCGGCGATCTATGGTTACACCACAGTCGAACCCGGCGCGGTTTTGGCAACACATCTACAAGAAATTGTCCGGCGTCACGCCGATGAATTGCTGACCCGCGACGCGACCAAGCATTTGATTGATGAACTTCAAAAAGTGTCGCCGACGGTGGTCGATGAGCTGATACCGGGCACGATGAAGGTCAGCGAAGTGCAACAGATTTTGCAAATGCTGTTGCGAGAAGATGTTCCCATCAAACAACTCGCGATCATCTTGGAAACGATTGGGGACCATGTTGGCAAGACAAAGGATCCGGTCTGGTTGTCGGAGTACGTGCGTCATCGCTTGGCTCGGACGATCAGCTCGCGATATCGCGATGACGCCGGACAATTGCACGTGATGGCGTTTGATCCCGCGATGGAGGATCGCATTGCCGCCGGAATTGAGCACAACGAGCGTGGCTTGTTTGTTCGGATGAGCCCGCAAGCGGTTGATCTCACTTGCGAAAAGATCTCCGAAGGCATTAAGAAATTGATCACGCTGGGTCATGCGCCCGTTGTCTTGGTCAGTCCAAGAATTCGGCCGGGATTGCGTCAGATCATTGCCGCGTCCATGCCACGAGTCCGCGTGTTGTCCTACAACGAAATCACCCAAGACACGCAGATTCAGTCCCATGGCGTGATCAGCGATTAGTTTCGAGGCTCGCTCCCAAAATGCCTGGTGGACCCGAATGCCGAATGGACCCGAACGCCCAATGGATTTGGTGACCAACTGAATGCAAATCAAAACCTTTCGAGCGGCAAACTTGCAGTCGGCCCTGGCCGACATACGTGAACAAATGGGGCCCAACGCGTCGGTTTTGCACACGCGGCAGGTTCGAGATGGATGGATGGGATGGTTGGGCCGCACGCGAGTGGAGGTCACCGCAGGACTGAAGGACTTGCCCGCTGTCATCGGAAACGATGTCTGCGATGCGAGTCTGGGCAACGCAAATTCCAACGTGACAGCGACAGTCCCGCCGGTCGACGCTCGGCGATGGTCGACCGGGGCAGGGCAGGGCGGTGCGGCGCCGTCAGGCATGACGTCGCAATCAGTCGCGAGCGATGAATTCGAACAAACCACCGAAGCGTTGAAATCCGATTTAATTGTCGCTGGTGTCAGTGATGACACAGCGCACCGATGGCTTACGAGTGCCACCAGCTTTGCCGCCAACATGACCCTTCGTGATGGAGGTGGCATTGAAGACCGTGGTCGATTTTGGCCACACCTCCAGCGTGCGGTTGCGCGAGAGATCAAACTGTCGGGACCGATTCGCACTCAGCCCGGTGAGCGTCATATCGTGTCGCTTGTTGGGCCGACCGGAGTTGGAAAGACGACGACGGTTGCCAAACTGGCGGCGGAAGAGCCGGCCTTCGAAGTGATCGAACTGGACAACGTTGATCCGTTTGTGGCCATCGCCTTGATTGAGCAAATGCTGGATCTACCGGGCGAGTTTGACTTTGATGAGGACGAACGCGACGACGACGATTCGCTGCCTAAGCTGGACGCTGATCTCGACAACGGAAGGTTGTTTGTTCGCGCGAAACCGGCGCAGGTGAAAGAGATCAAAGAAATCGTTGCCGGTCTTAGCG
>JBCCJB010000219.1:0-7274 GCA_039028015.1 Planctomycetota bacterium | reverse complement strand
CGACCGGCGCGGCGTGCGGCCCAATTATCCATTCGCGTTGGATCAAGCACCGTGGCCGTCTGCAGTACGCCCACGTTGACCAAGGGATAAACCTCATCGATCCGACGAACGAGTGCCTCGCCATTGGGCACATCGGGCTTCAGATAAAGACTCTCGCGTGAAAGCTTGCGAGCGTTCCAGAAATCCTTGCTTCGATAAGCGGCGACAGCCTCGGCCTGTTTCTTCTTGGCCATTTGCAAGAAGCGGTCATTCCATTTTGGAATCGCCTCAAAGGCCTGGCCCGCATAATCCTTTTCCAGTCGCGCCAGCAACTTTTGTCCTAATTCAAATCGTCCTTCGCCAATTAACTTTGTCATCAGTTGGTCGCTCAGCACGCTCAATGCTCGCAGCACCGTCGTGGATTTGTATTCGGGCGCGTAATTGCGAAGTTCCTCAAGCATCGCGACTGACGCGCCGACCTCTCCGTTGCGGGCGCGTCTGGCTGCATCTTCCCACAGGAAATCACTGCGCAACTTTCGCAATCCCGGTCGACTCGGGTAGTCGCGAATCAAGATCGACAAGAATGGATACGCCCCGACAAAGTCGCCTGCCTCGATCCGTTCGCGTGTTTCGCGTTCGAGTCGCACTTCCCAAAAATCGATCAGCTCGATGTCGGCCCATTTGGCAACAAAGTCGGTATCGATAATGCCCTTCACATTGAACTTGAGCGTCCCGGATGGGTTGCTCGGCATTTGACGACCGCCCGGCAACTCCATCAGTGCTGTCTTCACCCAACCACCGCCAGATTTCTCGGTAAAGAAAATCAGGTCATGAGGTTCCTCTTGAAGCAGTTCCAACCCCGGCGGATCAGGCCGACCGTTGGGGGCGTAATTGATCGACTCGGCACTGCTTGTCGTGACCAAAAGCCAAACGATGAACCAACAGCGAATCACCGGATACAAAACGTTATCGCGGTCTTCGTCACGCACTTTTGGGTGATGCAAAACCGGATGATCGCCTCGAGGCAGACTTGGGTAACGAATCCTCATCTAAGCATCACCACCTGGGATCGACGTGATGTAGATGACGCCTTCCGCTCCCGGAACGAGCATCCGTGAACCGACTGGCAACGGGGCAGCTGAGATCGGTTGCCCCAGATCCGTTTGGCCCGCCACAGCACCCGAGGCGGAATCGATTGTCAGCAACCATCCGTCACGCCCGGTGACGATCCATTGATCTTCGTTGGAAACCACCACGTCCAGAGGCAATCCGGTGGCCGACGGCTGATCCGCCAGTGGCACCTGGAACTGCTGTTTGCCATCGGGCCCAAATGCTCGCAACACACGATCGTCTGTCATCAATAACGCGGCCGTGGTGGTCTGGGTTTTGGCCTTCACAGGTCCCCAAATCACTCGGCCTTCGAGCAACGTTTGAAATGATGATTCGAGGCTGGCCTGATCAAAACCAATCAGGCTATCTGCTGCGGGACCCGCGATGGTTCCAACAAATTGTTCCTCAATCCCAACGGTGGGACCAAGCAATGGCTTTTCCAGTTCCTTCGAAGCTAGTTCGCGAATTTGGTCTCCAACTCGCAGACGGTAAATCTTGGATCGGGAATCACCGATGATGACCTGATCAGCGTCATCGGACAACGCAACCGGGTTGGTCCACGTCACGGTCGCGTTGGGATCGCTGGCCGGTTGAAACGGCGCGGCACGATTGGCACCGGTTTGCCAGTTCATCAGAACGATGCGGCCGGAATCCAACGGTACCATCAGCCCGCCGCCGCTGAAAATTGAGGGCCCGGCCGGTTTGGCCTGCGTCAGCTGAAGCGTCATCTTGCGAAGCTTCTCGGATCGGCGGCTCGGATCATAAATCAAGGCTTGCCCCTTTTCCGCCTTGTTCAAAAGCACGCGGCGTGTGGCATCGATCGCAATGGGATCTTCAAAACGCATGGCGATCCCGGTTTGGCCCGGATTCTCAACAGGTGATTTCGTTGAACCGCTTCTTAGCGAATCAGCATCCAGACCAAACATCGCCGCTTGGCTGGTGATCGCGTGAAAGCCGCCATCCGGATTGGGAGCGATCATCGCGACCGGCGTGCCCACATCCGTGGACCATAAAGTTGTGCCGGTTTTTGGTTCGGCGGCGGTGACACGAATGGACGATGTGCCACGCAAGACGCGAGCATGCAGCAACACCTCGTCGAGCGAAAGCGGTTGGCCGATGAAGCTGTCACCTTCGTGCTTGCCCCAGTCGTAGACGACGCGACCGGTGTTGATTTGCAACTCGAAACGACCAATCCGCGTGCCCGTGATCCAAAGCTGAGATCGACCAACGGCCATTCGCGTTTTCGTCGGAATGTCATACGAAGCCGGCTGCTGCGCGATGAGTGACACTTGTTCGCGTTCGGCTGTTGGCTCAATGTCATAGACAGCCACCTGGCCCAGATCCGTCAAAAAGATCACGCGTCGATTTTGGATCACCGGCGGCACGACGACATTGCCATCCAAACGAAACGGCTTTTGTGCTGGTTTGAGTTGTTCGCCATCTTTGTTGACACGCAGCACATGAACACGTGCAAAGTCACTGCCCGCGTTTTCGACCACAAACAAATGGCCCAGCAACGACACCGGTGGCACGGCGATCGTGCCTTCGGCGTGTCCGATGTAATAGCTTTCCAGACAACTTCCATCGCGCGAGTTCAACACGTAGAGGTTGCTGTGATCGCCAGGCAGATACGCCCGTGATGTTTTTTCATCGACGCCCGGTGACACCGTCGCGGTTTGCGGCAATTGCGAAACCCAATTGGCTTCACCCGATTCGGAATCCAAACAGAGCAATCGCCCCGAGGCACCCGTGATGAAAATGTCACGTCGGGTGGCGATCGGTTCGGCAAACGATTCTTCGATGGCCGTTCTCCAAATCAACTCACCATCTTCGCCTCGGCAACGTCGAACCTCGTTGGACTCCAGGTCACTCAGCAATACCGACTGGCCGCCATCCAAACGCAGCGGCGTGTGATCCTGGCCATATCCGGTCCACAGTCGCCATAACAAACGGCCGTCGTACACACTGAAGGCCAAGACGCTGCCACCGGCACGCAGGAAATAGTTTTCGTTTTGCAAACCCGGGATGGATTCGCCAGTCTGGCTGGTCAAGACGATGGACCGGAGACTGTCGGTGTCAATTGGTTGGGTGTAAGCCCGGGGCAGCTTCGTCGAAAGCGAAACCAACGTTTCTTGAATACCGCTGGCCTCTTGGATTAGCGTCACCAACCTGGGATCATCTTGAAGTTCTGGGAAATCACGCAACAACGCTTGTCGAAGGTCATAAGCCTCCTTTGTTTTCTTGTCGGCGAGCGCCGTCTTCATGGCGGCTTCGGTTTCGTCGAGCCGAATGTTGCGTTGGATATCGCGTCGAACTCGATTGCGTGTTTCAGCGACTTGGTTCAGTTGAGCTGATAATGTCTTCTTCATCGAAGACAGCATGTAATTGGGGTCATCGATCAGCACTTGCTGTTCGTCTAACCGGTCGAGCAACCGCTGCTTCTCGTTTGTTTGCGTGGCTTCGGAGGCCGCGTCGGCAATGTTTTCGGCGATGTCGACCAGCAATTGTGCCAGGTTACCGCGTTCCTCGTTGAGCCCTTCTTCGGTGACCAACTTGGGTAGTTTTTCCTCGCAGGCCCGTAATCCGGCGACCGGATCGGTCATGGCTTCACTGCGATAAAGCTCCGACATCGTGATGCGAGTGCGCGCCAATGATGAGTACTGATTGTTCTCTCCAAATGAATCGAGGAACGCCAGATAGGCATCTTGTGCCGGTTGATAACTCTGCGAGTTGTAATGCGTGTTGGCGATGTCAATCATCTCATCCGCATTACCTTTCGAGAGAATCCACCAAAGCCCGACAGCGGATAACGAAAGGAATCCGATGATGCCCAGATAGCCGTAGATCTTGAACGAATCCCACGTCGATTTGGGCTCGGGCCGCTTGACTCGTTTGGGACTCGGTCGCGGTGCTGCGTCCTCGATCGCGACGGCCTCGTCGGCAACGGCTTCAACGGGAATCGCAACCGGTTCAACTTCGCCGACCGGCGTCGCCTCCATCACCGGCTCGGCTTCCATCACATCGACTGGCTCCGCGTCGATCAGATCGGCATCGTCGATCATGGCCAAATCATCTTCGACGGCGACGGCCTCTTCGGCAAAGGGATCGGCTTGGGCGCTTCGCAATTCACCGATCAATTCGGTTGCTTGGAACCGAGTTAGCTGACCGTTATCGACCAAGAGTTTGGCAACGGCTTCTGGCTTTACTCGGCCACCGGTTTGCGCCAATTGTTCCCGCAGCGCTTCGATGATCTCTTGATCGAGTAAGCCTCGTTGTTCGAGGCGATCAATCAGTTCGTTGGCAAGCATAAGTCGCTAAGAGAAGGGATGAGAAAATGATTGGGAGTGATCGTTGGATGGGTATGTTTCAAAGACAGTTTTGAAAGGAGTCTCACAGTCTTAACCAAGGTTCAATCAAATCCATCCACCTCGGCAACTTGCATCTCCGCAAATCCCGCGATGGTGCCCGCATCCATGCCATCGACGAGGAACTGCAGTTTCGCATTCTCATGGACTTTGATGTTCAATTTCATGCCATCCTTATTGTCGCCGATGGCTTCTTTGAGTGCCGTGATCAGATTTTGCTTTCCGGGCGTTTCGCGTTCCCATTCGGTCGCGAGCACGAGGAAACTTCCGTTTTCATCAATTTCGAGCTCGATCGGATCGAGCTCTTCGGTTGGTTCTTCCGGCTGAGCGGAGCTGGGCAGGTCGCTGGTCTGCTTTGGCATCTGAATTGATTTTTGCAGACTAAAACTGGCCGTCACCATGAAGAAAATCAGCAGCAGGAACGTCACGTCGACCATCGGCGTCATGTCGAGTTCGCCGTCGTCTCGTTTCTTTCGTGGCGGCACCCCCAGATCGTCGTCATCGTCATCGCTCATCACCGTTGTCATCGTCACGTCAGCGGTGTGATTGACCGTTGGATCTGAGATCAGCACCGATGTTGCGGAATCCCCGTTGACGCTAACGCGTGATGCGGAATCCATGGGCACAGCGGCAGCGACGGGGATGGCGGCGGCGAGCGCCGCGGGGATGGCCTCCTGAGAAACTTCATCGATCGACTCAGCCGCCAATCGAGTCGCCTCGGCTTGCTCCACCGTTGGAATCGTCACCGGAAGATCGCAGCCGGGACATCGAATCCGTCGTCCGGCCAATCGTTCATTGACCCGGCGAGATTCACTGCAATGATCGCACTGAAACTGGATCGACATTGAAACGCTATTGCTCTTTCACAGCAATGTAGGTGAAGTTGAGATCGGGGAACGCATCACCGACAATCTTCTGCACCCGAGTGACCTGCGAGACTTTGACCTCGGAATCGCCCAATAGCATGACCTGTTCTTTGTTTTCGCCGATTTCTTTTTGCAATTCACCGGTCAGGTATTTGACAATTTCAGTGACCTGTGTTTCCTCATCATCGCTGAATTGACTGCCATCGCGTCTGGTCAAAAGTGTTTTTTCGCCGCCAGCCGGCTCGATGAAAATCACCGCGGAGTCTTTGGCGCTAATGGCCAGTCCATTTGTCGCTTCCGGGATCTTGCCGGTTTGCGTGGGATCCATTTTCGATGCGACGACAAAGAAAATCAGCAGCAAAAAAGTGATATCAATCATGGGTGTGATATCCATCTCTTCTTCGACCCGCTCTGCCTTTGGCATCGGGGCTTCATCCAGATCATCATCGGGGTCGTCAGTAGCGAGCATAACGATGACTTACGAAACAGCTTCCGCGTAGGTTTGCTCGGCGACGGGCTCGGCAGTTGCCACCGCGGCCGGCTGAGCTTGGCTTGGCGTCCGACCCAGTCCCGTTTTGAACGCATCAAAGAATCGCGTCAAACCTGAGCCGACCAGATCCTCCATCTTGGCGATGCGAATGTTGACATTGGCGACCAAAATCATCAATGGAATGGCGATCGCCAGGCCACTGGCCGTTGTCACGAGAGCAACTTGAATGTCGCCAGCGAGCGCCGACGGCTCGACGGTTTCAGCCGTTGCCAAGGTTTTGAACGCGCCCATCATGCCAAAGACGGTTCCGAACAAACCGATCATCGGGGCACTTTTGATCACGGTGCTGACCCACGACAGTCGGTATTCAATGTCCGACAGAACATCGCGCTGGAAACGATCCATCATGATTTGGCGAGCTCGCTTAAACCCTTCACCTCGATGGTCCACGGCCATGTCGATCATTTGCGGAATCGCACGCGAGTCACCGTCGCAGTACTCTTGCACGCCTTGAAAATCGCCGGCGCGAAGCATGCCATCGACATCATCCATGAAAGTGTCCTGGTCCTCTTCGGTCTTGAAACGTTTTTGTCCGACCCGTGTCCAGACAATCACGATCTGATACAGCCCCCACAACGCGACGGCGGCCAAAGCGAGGTAGGTCGAGTTGGAGATCAGACCGAAAAGATCAGTCTCGGCGAGCAACATCAAAACGTCATCCTATTTCTGAAATGGGTTGTGGATCGTGTGAGAAATCACTTGCCTTTGCGGTATCGCTGCTCGGTGATTTCGAATTTGAAGCCGCCGCCGTCAGGCTTGCTAAAGAACACCGTTTTCGCAATTTGCGTCACGCTGTTCTTGCCTTTGGATTTGGCATATTCCAATTCGATGAACGCGAGCTCGTTCTCGAGATTTTTGGGAATGAATTTCAGTGTTTGCCGGCCGGCGTAGCTGACACCACCAGCTGTCAAAAACATCTCGTCGAAGCGTCGCAAAGGACTCGGTGATGTCCACATGAAATACAAACGGTTCTCGTCTTCCGTTGAAACGACACGACGCGATTTCGGCTTGGTTGAAACATTGCTGACGTAATCGACGCCCTGCACATTACCGCCGACGGCCGCCACCTCAATGCCGTAAAAATCTAATTGCTGGCCATACGGTTTGCTGCCTTTGGCGCTGAAGTTCAGCTGCCAACGCTCAAATCGCGGGATGATGTCTTCGCCCTCACCCTCCGGTCCCGGTGGTCGGCTGTCGCCCTGCCCCGTGCCCGACGTGCTGGCCGTGGCGTTCGTGTTCATGGTGTCCAGCGACGCGGCCACGCTGCTGACGGCGTCCGTCACGGCTTCGATCGTGTCGGCGAGCGTCGGCTCCATTAGTTCCTCGACTTCTTCGGCGCCGGGCGGTTCGAAATCGCGCTCGAAACCCTCGGCGTTGTCGGCACGACCGGCGGGATTCTCTTCG
>JBCCJB010000218.1:0-7274 GCA_039028015.1 Planctomycetota bacterium | reverse complement strand
GTCAGGAGACCATATCGCTGTGGACGACATGCCAGGAGATCATATCGCTGTGGACGACATGTCAGGAGACCAGGCTGAATTGTCTGCTATGTAGTGTTCTGCCTGATGCAAATGGCGATGCCCACGCAAAGAAAAAAGACGGTTCCCAGGCTCGCCAATGTCGCCGTTCGTCCCGCCACGTAATTCATCCCGGAGTGAATGCCCAACATCGTGACGAACAGAATCAGATTGATAAATCCAATCAAGGCATAAGTCATGTTCTCATAGGTCATGACGTTTGCGACACCCAGATAGATGATTAGCAACATTGGCAATAGGATCATCTCTTTGGCGACATAGAGGACTCCGATCCATTTGCCAAAGACGAACTCGCTGGGTCGAAGATCCGTCACGAGTAACAAGTCGAGTGCCAACCCATCGCGTTCACCCGTGATCGCATTGACGGCTAGAGCATTGGTCAGCACCAGCGAAACCACTCCCAACACGGCCATGGGTACCGTTACGGCCGGGATCACTCGCCCGATTCGGCCCGCGGTCTCCATCGCGACCCCGGTTTGGATCTGCCCGTAAATGGCCGCAGCAATGATCATAAAGATCAATGCGAACACACCACGAATTAAGAGCACCTTACGCCCGTAAGCCCACGTGCGAATCTCTCGCCATAAAATGGGGTTGTTCCAAACGGGCCGTGGCGCCCGTACCTTCCACGACGACGGCGTCGGAACGGAATGAGGCGAGTGCGTCGCTGATGAACCGATGTCAGTCGCCGCTGATGCGGCGGCGATTTCGCTGATCTCTTCGCTTGTTTCGGGTTCGTTTGATTTCAGACGCACTTCACGTGATGGATTCCAAATTCGCACCCGCGCGACACCCCATCCAATCAGGCCGATTGATGCTGCCGTTCCGACAATGCAGTAGGCCACGACGCCCATTACCGACTGGCTATCGGAAAGGGACCAAGTTGTTGCGGCGGTCAAAGCGCGAGGTGGGCTGATTGCGATGATCCATGCCGCGACGCGACTGGATGATCCTGTCAATGTCATCGCGATCTCGCCGATACCGACGAGAAACAAGAGTGCCAGCACGGTCAATGCAATGGACTGAAATGTTTTTTCTCGCCACAGTGCGATAATCGTTCCCACGGTTGCCGCACCCATTACGGAGACGAGTGTGACAGCGAAAACAGCCAGCACCTGCTCAGGCGCGACCCCGCCCAGCAGCGGCAGGGTCAGAAAGAGTGGCAAGGCAACGAGCAAAAGCGAAAGCGGCGACAAAAGCGTGGCGGCAGCTTTGCCGGCGACCAATTCAAATCCGGTTAGTCGCGTGAGTAACAAAAGGATCAGTGTTCGACGATCTTTCTCTTGAGCGACACTACTGGTGGCACCCACGGACGCGAGCGCCGACAGCACGACCAGTTGAAGCGGCGACAACAGCGTGAACATCCATCGTCCAAACTTGGCTGCATCCGATGTTGCGGCCAAAGAACGCGAACCGTCCAAGACCAGATAACCCGTGCACATGAGCAGGAAAAGAGAAAGCAAATACACGCCTCGGGCCGTGAACGTGGACGTTCGCTTTGGCAATACGATTGCTTCGCGATTGAATACGGGACCGAGCATGCCAGCGGGATATCGCGGAAACTGGTTAGGAGGATATGAACATGAAGTCGTGCTGGGTTGATTTTAGCCCGATCAACGCGGTCGAGACCATTGGTCAAGTGAGACCCCTCGAGCAAACGTTTGAGTTAAACTGTCGCCAACATTGTTATCCCCTACGCGTACCCAACTGCCCACGATGCGCTCGACGATTTTGATTCGGATGTTCTTGTTGACGGTGATCTGCAACGGATCGTTTTCCGGTGCCGCCGATGCATTGCCTGAAACGCCAGCGCGACCCGACGTCAAACCTCGCAATGTCGTTTTCATCCTGACCGATGATCATCGCTATGACGCCTTTGGTGCCGCAGGCCATCCGTTTCTCGAGACGCCGCATTTGGATTCGCTGGCAACCAACGGTGTTCATGTCAAGAATGCGTTCGTCACGACGAGCCTGTGTTCACCGAGTCGAGCCTCGATCCTGACCGGTCGATACACGCACAAGCACCGGGTGATTGATAACAATCGCACCGTACCGCCGGGAACGATCTTTTTTCCACAGTACCTTCAGCGCGCGGGCTATCAGACCGCATTCATCGGCAAGTGGCATATGGGCGGGCACCATGATGATCCGCGGGCGGGCTTTGATCATTGGGTGAGTTTCCGTGGTCAAGGAAACTACCTGCCGCCCGGCCCTAAATACACTCTCAATGTCAACGGCCAGCGTGTTCCCCAAAAAGGCTACATCACCGATGAATTGACCGATTACGCGATCGACTGGCTTCAAGGTCGAAGCGATGACGAGCCATTCTTTTTGTATCTCTCCCATAAAGCTGTGCACAGCAACTTCACGCCCGCGGAGCGTCATCAGGGTCGCTATGCTGCGGTTGACCTGAGTTTTCTGCCGCGTGGCAATGAGCTGTCAGCTCAGAACAACACACCGCGTTGGGTGCGCGATCAGCGTAATTCGTGGCACGGCATTGACTTCAGTTACCACAGCGACAACGGGCTGGATTATCTCTATCGTCGTTACTGTGAATCAGTGCTGGCTGTCGACGACAGCGTTGGACGTGTGCTGCAGCAACTCAAAGAGATGGGTGTGCATGATGAAACGCTGGTCATTTACATGGGTGACAATGGCTTCATGTGGGGCGAACACGGCTTGATCGACAAGCGGGTCTCGTATGAAGAATCAATTCGAGTGCCCATGCTGATGCAGTGTCCCGAGCTATTTGAAGGCGGCAATCCCATCGAACACGTGGTGGGTAACATTGATGTGGGCCCGACGATCTTGCACGCAGCCGGACTGCAAACTCCTGACAATATGGATGGCCAGAGTTTCCTGACGCTGCCGACCGATGCGGACCAACGCTGGCGTGATTATTTCTTGTACGTCTACTACTGGGAAAAGAACTTTCCGCAGTCGCCGACACAATTCGCCTTGCGTGGCTCGCGATTCAAATACATCACGTACTACGGTTTGTGGGACAGTGATGAGCTGTACGATTTGACGACCGATCCCGGTGAAACCAACAACCTGATTCATGATCCGGCGTATCAATCCGTTGCCAAAGAGATGGAGGATAAGCTCTACGCGATGTTGTCGGATGAAGGTGGCATGGACATCCCCATGAACAAACCGGCTGGACGATCCCAAAACAAACGTTGGGTCGATCGCAGCGGCAACGCGGCGGCGGACTTCCCAGCCGCCCTGGTCATCGAAGACCCCGTCAATCGTCAAGCGAAATGAGAGATAGTCCTGACGGATAACTCTGGGACATCAGCCCACGGTGGCTTGAACCGAATCCTCTTTGGCTGTCAACGCCTTTCCTGACAGCCAACTCAACACCGTGGTTGTCATGTTCTCAAGGTCTGTCGTCGTTGTCGCCACCACGTCGGATCCTTGTTCTAGGAAAATGATTTCCCACTTTTGACCCCGTCCTCGATGAATGATCTGAACGGAGCGGTGATCAGATTGGGCTCCGAACAACCCGCCAAAATGCGTGTAGGCAACGAATCCGGCATTCACCGCCGTTCGCAGGAACGTTTCGTCGATAGGAGCATGCTTGGTTGGCATACCCGGCGACCACCGTTGAAACTCCATCCTTCGCATGTCAGTCATCATTGTTACTTACTTCATTAAGATCAAGCATCTCCGATTCCCGTGCATTTCAATGACCGGCTTCCAATGCTTGCCCAGGTCTCTGGCGATGCGGTCACCCCAACGCTTCAAGACGTCATCTGAAGCATCGCCGAGTTTGTCAGTGACATATCCCGAGATTCGCGTTACTCCGGTTCCATCCTCGTTGAGAGCTGATTTCAGCATTGACGATTCATTCGTACCACGGATCCAATCGACGGTAATCTCATGACCATCAAGTGTATACTCGAGTATGTCGTGACCACGGACAAACTGCCGGTACTTTGGGTTAGTCCCGTCAAATGAGATCCCATTTGGGATCATGGCGTTCGAACCAATGGTCTATGGGGATCGCTGGATAGGGTCGCCTATAGCAAGGTTTCGACCAGTGGAATGATGTCGGCTTCGTAGGTGAAACCCGCCGTCTCACCGGCGTCGACGAATTGACGGACCATTTTGCCACTTGCGTCAAAAATCATCACTGAAGGAATGGACGCGATTCCTGCTGCGGTGAACACGTCATCGCTTGGTGTTGAGACGATGACGTTGAGGAATTCGGCGTTCACAGAGGCCAAGAATGCACGCACGCGGGATTCGTACGATTCCGGAGGTCTTGTCTTCCGACCGTCAAAATCAAGGTTGGCACCAATCGCTTTGATGCGATTGGGGTAGGCATTTTGGAGTCGAACGAGGTTGGGGTACTCCTGCAAGCAGGGACCACAGGCGAGCGACCAAAGATCAAGCACGGTGATTTTGCCGCTCGATGTGGCCAGTTGTTGGACATCGTCCCATGGCGAAATGCGCAGATCAATCGAGGCGCCCTGACTGGAAGGATCAAAGTCAGCGGGTAACGACATTCCTTTGTTGCCCGATGAGGTTTCATCGGTGCCAGCTGATGTTTTTGGGATTTCGCCTGGCGGCAAGAGCATCGAGCCGGCAGGCGTGTCTTCGTTGGTTCCGCTCGGGATCGTTGCAGCTGCCGGGATGTCGCCGACCAAATCGGAATTGGTCGATTCGGGGGTGACGACTTCGTTGTCGGATGATGTTTCTCCGCCGCCGCAGCCCATCAAAACAAGCGACAGTGTCGCGAGCACTGCCAAGCAACAGGTCCTTACCCGCGTTGATTGGATCGGCAAGCAATCGCAAATGTCACCGCTTGTTTTTTTCCAGTTTGTTCGTCGATCCATCGTTCTGCCTCACCAATGAGTTTGATTGCCAATGCGCAAAGGAGACGCATTAGCGTTACCGACTTGCCAGGCACCCAGTCGCTGTTTTTAAAGTTCCCCGCTGGACAGCGTCACTTTGGATGGAAAACACCGTGATTCCTGGCATTACCGAGCGTATTAGCCGTTCTAACGCTAGCCACGGTTTAGCCCGACAAAACCGCGGCTAACGCCGAGCGGCTAATCCAAAGTGGCGTTGCCCACGTGAAGTTTATCCCTCGCGTCGCCGCAGCACAAAGACGGCGTCGATCAAATTGCTGTCAACACGTCGTGTCTGATCAATCTCATAATCGAAGTCGTGAATGGACAGTAGCTCGAACTGATCATCAACTTCCGAAAGCAATTGGATGGCCTGTTGCGGCGTGTACAAACGCAATGGGAATTCACTGCGAATCCGGTCAACTTGTCCTGTCTTTAAGTCAGTCGCTTTCAGCGAAACGCGAATGTCTTCTTTTCGTGCACGTCGATGAAATGCCAGGACGCGAAATGTGACGCTAACTCGCGTGTGACGTCGTTGTGCTGTCCAGCGTTCGATTGACTCGGGATCCACATCCATCGGCAAACAGTGAAAACCCAAGACGTAAACACCGCCGACACGCAATGAAGCCGCGACAGATCGCAAGTGTTTCGTCGCCGATTGGTGCGAGGTCAGGTGACGAAAGGTATTGAACGTGCAGAAGGCTAAATCGACCGGCTTGGGACACACATGGTCTGTCATGTCACCATGTATGCAGTGGACTCGGCCACCGGATTTTTCAACCACGATTGACCGGGCGACGCGTCGCCGCACATAACGCAGCATGGCTTCATTGGCATCTAACGCGATCACGTGATGACCAAGGGCGGCCATCGCGGCAACCAACCGACCGCTGCCGCAGCCCGGCTCGTAGATTCGCATCGGAAGCTCGGGCGATTGATCGAGATAACGATCACACACGTCCAAGAAGAAAGCCACCTCGCGTTGCGTTTCGTCTTGAAAGGCAATGTCGAAATACCGCGGGGCGTCGTACCACGATTTCAGTTTCATGGACGGTTTCTTACCTCTCCGATCATTTTGGTTGCAGGGGTCGTGGCGACTTTGACGATTGCACGAAAAGAAATGCCGGGTCTTGCCCGGTTAGGAAGTGCCTGGGGCTTGCCCCATTCTGAAGTGGCTGGGGTCTGGTCCATGAAGAAATGGCTCGGACTTGCCCTGTTTTCGATGTCTCGTTGGAAATCACGACCATGTCGAGTGTGAACTCCCCCTCGTCTGCCGACTCATTCCAGGTCCCACCGTTTCCACCTTTTCCCGCCACGCAGCGTTACGTGGCGGTTGGGTCTCAAGAGGAAGCTTTTTCTCGCGTTCGCACCGCAATTGATGCGTTCGAGGCCATTTCGTTAGTGATCGGTCCCCCCGGGACAGGCAAAACGCTTATTGCCTCCATGTTGGGTAAGCACTTTGGAGATCGCCGTCAGGTTGTCACTCTCGGTGAAACTTCGATCGGGTCATCCGTGGCCTTGATGCGATATCTGAATCATCAATTGACGAAGCCTCATGACGCTCCCTCGATGGACTTTCCCACCGAGGATGCACTGCAACTTGCTGTAATCGCGGCGTTAACCGCCGGCGGTGTGTCGCATCCCGGTTGGCTGTTGCTGATCGATGAAGCCCAAACGCTTGCGCCCGAGGTCTTGGACACAATCCGCATGCTGACCAATGTGATGGTCAATGATCGTCCAGCAGTCAGCGCTGTCTTGTTCGGTGGTCCGAAGCTCGATGAAACACTCGCTTTACCGTCGTTGGAATCGCTGGTTCAGCGCGTTGCGACCCGTTGCTATCTGCATGCGTTCAGCCCCGATGAAACGATCCAATATGTGCATCGTGTTATCAGAGCATGTGGATCAAACCCGGCGGACACGATTGACGAATCGACCGTGCGGATGCTGCACCGCGCGTGCGGTGGCGTTCCACGTTTGATCAACCAACTGATGACTGCTTCGATCGATGCGGCAGCCGCATCGGGTCAATCCTTGATTGACGGAAACGTCATCGATCGAGCTTGGGCGATGCTCCAGCAACTTCCCGGACCCGTGGTCGACGAACCAGCGATGTCACAGCCGAGTTCAGTCGAGTTTGGACCGCTGACCGATTTTGATCCGCAATCAACGTCGGATTCTTCACACGACGATCGCAGTGGTGGCTTGGTTGCAGATAGCGGGTTGATTGAATCTGATCCGTACAACGAAGACCTTCAATGCGAGCCAGTTAATAGCGTTGGCGATGTTGCCATGAACGACGACGGCACGCCTGATGTTGAAGCCACGCCAGCGGACGAG
>JBCCJB010000217.1:0-7293 GCA_039028015.1 Planctomycetota bacterium | reverse complement strand
GGTTGATGGCTTCCCGAGTTTGCGGACGCTCGCCCTCTTCAGTCGATGCGATATCGGTAGCGGCGTTCAGCTGCTCGCGCATCGCCCGCAGCTTGGGATTGTTGTAGGTGAGCTTCACAGCCAATTCGTTGTACTGAACTTCCAGATCGTAAAGGCTGTTGCGCATCGCGTCGCCAGTCGCTTTGGCAATGCCACGAATCACTTCGGTTTGAATCACGCTGGGCGACCGTGCGATTTGCGTCTCCATTTCCGCGATTTCAGCTTGTCGCGTCGCCAACTCGTTCGACGTGCCCATCAAATCCGCGTCGACCTGAGTGATCAAACTTCGCAATGCGTCCTGGGATGACCCCACGCTGATGATGCCGCGAGTTGTTTTTGCCTGACGCAGTTCTTCTTTGGCGATCACGGCGCGCTGGCGTGCACGTTCCGCCTGGTCCTCGAAGAACTCAAACGAACCCTGACTGCTGTGTGCCAACGCGTGGTGTTTTTGATACGCTGTCAACAACGTTCGCAACACATCACGCGATAAAAAGGGGTCTTCGCTGCGAGCTTCCAAATTGATTGTGTAAGCGTCTTTGGGTGCGTGCAGATCAAGCATTTTGTGCACCCGCAAGATCGCCATTTCTTCATCAATCTGCGTGGCCACTTCCGCCGCTGAAAGTTCACCCTGCGGTTTCACAGTCGACGGAAGGAGCGCGTTACTGATCGCGGCGAGTGCCTTACTCATCGGGCTGTGTGCCTCAAGAATCCGCTCCGATCCAATCTCACGGACAACCGCAATCGCCATCGCGCGGCTTTGAAGCATTTCGCGAACACTGCTGACCTGCGACGCACGACTGTCCTGTAGCGATACGGTCGGTGTCAGGCTCGCGGTAGGGTCCATGGCGACCGTGCTTCGACCCAGTCGCACCAAAATCTGCGCGTAGGAATCGAATTGTGCCGGAATGAGAAAGACGCCCAGTACAAAGAGTGGCGTTAGCACGACTGTGATCGCACTGATCGAAGCTTTGTGCCCCCACAAAACGCCCCAGACCTCGCCAACGCTGAGCGGACGAAAATGATCAACATCAACGGCAGAGCTTTCGCTCATCGACATGGCCAAAGCGGTGTCAACTCCGAATCGAACGCGAAACAGTTGCTCACGTAGTCTAGTCGCGATCACAGACCGCGAAACCGCAGTTGCTACGACAACCTGGTGCTTCGTCTATCTTTAAATTTAGGATTCTGAGTCGTAGCCGGGCTTCGCCAGAAGCCGGAGTTCACGGAGCATTCCGTGTTCTGGCGAACGACGGCTACCCTAAGATCAAAGGTTGACGGAGCACTAGTCGTTGCCTTCACACGAGCGAGACTGGCTAAAACGTGCTGATCATAAACGATCCGTCGGCGCATAAAAAAAACCGACAAATTGGATCCATCGATCCAACTCATCGGTCCAATTCGGTCTCGATCACTCGGCGGCAAAATCGGAGCCGCTGGGAGAAACGCGTGAATCTAAGCGTGCACATGCACAAGCCGTTTGGTGATTCAGGCGAACCCTAAAAATGATCCCTCTGCCGGTGATTGTGGTCGAGACCTAACGAACCTCACAAGGTTCGCGTAGGGCATCTTAGGCCCGCCGGGCCTGACAGCAAGTCTGATCGACCGACAAAACGAATCGCTACACCAAAATTTCAGCGAATCATCCATTCGCGAAACGCATTGACAAGCGATTCGGTATCGCGCGAGGCCTGACTAGTGATCACAACCATCAAGCCAATGGCCAATGCCAACCAAAGCCACCCTCGACGACGACTTGGGGGCGATGTCGCCCCACATTCCAAACGAACGGCCCGCAGCAGGCGATCCCAAAACGCGAGCGGCAGATTCGATTCAAACGATTCGATCGTGAAACAATCATGATGGCGGACCGCGTCAATCCGAACATGCGCGGACAACTGCGGCATCTTGACCTGCAACATCGGTTCGTTGACTTCCACACTCGCATCGAGCGTTCGACATGCTCGAACGAGTGCCCCAAACACTTGCTGTGGCTCACGACCATAGACCACCAGTCGCGGACGACTGGCGAGCGCCACCCAGATCACGATTAATCCGTAAAGCATCGCCAACGGAAGCCAAATCCATACTCCCAACTTCGATGCGGTCGCCGTCGGAAAAAATAACTCAAGCGGCCCAATCATCACCAACCCTGAAATAGCCAGCACTACAGCAGCTGTGTCGCGGCCACCCGTGGTCACAATGACACGACCGGATAGACGCACCAAGGAAAGCAACAGAAAGTAGCCTGCTAATGGCAATCCAGCCACGACAAGAACGAACGAATTCATTGCAAGCGACTCATGATGTGACCGCTTCATCATCGGCAGAATCAGCCACGCTACTTGCGCTGGAGGATTGACTTGCAATGGCGACGTGGCGGCTGGGCAACGGCACCGTTGATACCATGGCAACCAGCGTCTGACCGGAAGAAGGCGTCAGCGGATCATCGACGGTATTCAGCTTGACAGCGCCGTCTTCTTTGATCGCGCACAGCACAACGGTTTGCTCACCATACTTGTCAATGAAGTCGTTGAACGTGAACGCATCAGTCATCTTTGTCGTTTTGAATGTCGCGCCGGCGGCATGCCAATCAGCCATCCGTGAAAACGTCTGACCTTCACCAAAAAGCTCGCGTCCCATTAAATTCTTCGTCAAACCACGTCGCCCGGTGGCGTGTTTGTCTTTGAACGTCAATTGGTACAAGCCAGAGGAATCAAACAGATGACGACTCTCCTTCAGAGCCAACGAATTGACTTCATCATTGGGCGTCATTGCCAGAAAACGTCCGAGCCCACCCAAGTCCAAATCTTCTCTTGCGTGCTCGTTGAGAATATTCATGCATGAACCGCGAACGCCATTCATGTTGGCCTGCGAAATCTTGTTGTAGTTCGTGTCCACCATCAATACGGGCACACCAGCCGCATGCAACTCCGATGCGAAATCACGCACCCACGCATCAGCACCGGCGATCAGCAATCCGTTGTTTTTCTGGTCTGCGAGGTGAAGCATTTTGGCAAGCGGCTGAGCCGCCAAACCGTACACCGCGACCGTTCCAATGATGACCAGAAACGTGACCGTCGCCAATTGCTCGGAACCTTCAATTGCCATCGCGCCGCCGCCACTATCGCGCTCCATCGACAACGCAAACACGCTGCTCACCGCGGCGGCTACGATGCCACGGGGTGCCAAACCAGCAACGAATGTTTTTTCACGACGGTTCAGCGGACTGCCAATCAGCGAAACAAAGACCGACAATGGTCTCACGATCAAGACCATGACCACGACCAATCCGATGCCAGGCAAACCAACTGCCGCAACGTCGGCCAATTCGACTCGCGATGCCAGGACAACAAACAAGCAACCAATCAACAACGTTCGCAAATTCTCCTTGAGCTCGATGATGTGCAGCACATCAATCGCTTTCTGATTGGTCAACCAAATCCCCAACACGGTAACGGTGATCAAACCGGATTCATGCGCGACCGTGTTGCTGATCGCGAACACCAAAATGGCAAGTGCCAACGCGGCGACGCCCTGCAAATTGTCAGGGATCCAATATTTGCGGAACGACACCGACAGCAACGCACCACCACCGCACCCCAGCACCAGACCAACAACGATCGTCTTTACCAACGCCAGCAGCACGCTTGTCACATCCGGCGATGATTGATGCGTTAGCACTTCTTCGTAAACCAACACGGCCAGCACCGCACCGATGGGATCAATCACGATGCCTTCCCACTTCAACGTCGATGCAACTCGGCGACTGGGTCGTACCTGTCGCAGCAGTGGGCCAATCACGGTGGGGCCCGTGACGATCAGAATCGCACCCAACAGCAGACTGAGACTCCATCCAAAACCGAGAATCAGATGGACTGCGACCGTGTTGCCAGCCAACGCAATTGCGGCTCCCACGGTGCACAACAGCAACGACGCGGAACCGGATTCTCGCAATTCCGACAGTTTGAGTGACAAGCCGCCCTCAAACATGATGATGCCAACGGACAAGGACACCAACGGAAACAGCAGATTGGGACCCGCCGCGGGCCCACCGCCTGTCAGATCGGACAAAAACTCATCCGGTCGAACAAATTGCCCTAGCCCGATCCCAAACACCAGGAGCAACAGAATCCCGGGCAATCGGGTTTTCCAGGCAAGCCATTGAGCCGTCACCCCCAATGCGGGAACTAGGGCGAGGTACAGCAGAAAGTCCATGGACGCTCAAATCGAGGCATGCGATGGCGACCGTTTCACGTTCCTGGCCGGCTGCAGCATTGTAGGCGGCGTCAAAACCATGGAGAAGCCAAGCAAATTGCGACTATCGAAGAACCAAGACACGTTGCTGACATGGCGTAGGGAAGTTCGCATCACCCTTACGATCGATTCGATCAGCACTCCGAATCTCGACAGGCAAGCAACCTTGGTTAAAGGTCAATTTGAACCAGTCGAGCAAGAAAACAATCGCCCATAGTTCCGGTGGCCATTGCTTTTAAATCCGACGGCACTCGATTTTCATCGGCTGCTGTTGCCATCCGGGAACTCGCCCATGACGACCTTGACCGAATCAGTTCCAAACGCAGCCGTTCAACCAACACCTGATTCGGTCTCATCATCCGTCGATGCGGAAAAGATACTAGCGCGTCTCGATGATACGCTTGATTTGATTGCTCACGCCAACCGCGTTGCCGCGGGCACCACGCCGATCGATCGTGTTGACGTGACCGTGCTGATTGCGGTGCACAACGCTCGTCACACCCTGCCAACCATTATGGATCGCATCGATGAGGTCATGCCGCCCGCAACTGAGGTGATCATCGTCGATGACGGCAGTGATGATGGCACACCCCAGTACGTTCATGGAAGACTGCGGCTGGAACGGTATGAGTCCGAAAACGAATCTTCCTCCCGACATGCTCTCCGGCGCACTCATCTGTTCAAACGACGCGTGTCTCACGGACGCGGCAGTGCGTTGCGACTGGGCATCCGCCATAGTCGCGGCCATGTGATTGCCATTCAGGATGCAACGCTAGCAACCGATCCCGCTGATTTGCTCGCCGGCATCTGGCCGATTTTGGAAAATCAAGCCGATGCCGTGTACGGCATCCGCAAAGGCGGTCGTCCTTGGGTGGACCGGCTCGCCACGGGAATTGCCAATTGGCGAGGCGATGCCAAGCTTGCCGATCTCACTCATACTCAAAAAGTGTTCCGCGGTGACGTGTTGCGTTCATTGTCGCTTTCCGAAACCGGAGAAGGCTTTGACGCCGAAGTGACGCACAAATTTGTCCAGCAGATGACACAACACCCGTCCGCCGTCGGCACCATGCTCGAATGCCCCATGCCCCACTCGCTCGATGATGCGGGCCAATGCGAAACCCATCGGTCAAGCACATCTGAAAATCGATTTGCAGGCCAGTTTGAATGCTTGCGAAGTGCTTGGCTCTACCGCTAGCGCACCCAAAAGTCCGTGGTGATCGAGCACGCAAGCTGAGCCATTAGAAGATACAGAGCTGATAAAACACCAGCGAACCCATCGCCGATGTGAGCATCGCCCAGATGCAAAAGACAATTGTCAGCTTGACGCTTCGGACGACACACCAACTACCAACAGCAAATTCGATCGCCGTCAGCAAGCTCGCAAACCAGGCCGATGAGCGATGATCGATACCCAGATAGTAGACGGCATAATTCGACGGAAAGTACATCGGCCAAGTCGCCGACTGTTGCATCACGAAAGCGGAAATCCGGTCACGTTCCGCGTATGTGATTATCCACGCGTACGGAAATACCATGCAGGCGATCAGCGTGATCGCCGACACGCGGCCAGTGGTGTTCCTGATTGCGATCCGCACCAGATTCAAAAGTACTGCGAGGCAAACCAATGAAGCTGTCCCGTGGGGAAAGCGTGAGCCAGCAGCAATCAAACCGGCGACCACCACGGTCATGCCTAGCAATCGTCGAACGGTGAATCGGATTCGGCGATCAGAATTTGGCGACTTCGTCTCGATCTGACTGATTGGCAGCCACGGCAAGACGGCACAGATGACCAGGGCAATCACAACGGTGCCCATGGGTATTTGCCAAAGTAGCGGCGAAGGGCGACTCTGGTCCGAGCCAGTCCATTCGTAAAACGCTGGTATGCTCAAACCAAGGATCAGGCTGGTCGCATTCAATCCAAACAACGCGACTAAGCGAACATGCCGAAACGATTTGCTCATTTGCCAACCACAGTCGATGACACGGGAGTCATTTCGACAAAACCGACCCACGCGTGAGGTTCACGTTCGGCGATGCATGGACACCGCTAAATCACCTGCCAATAGCAACCAAAAAAAACCGAAACGTGCACTGCAAGCAGCAACGCGGACCAGCGACGACGCGGCGACAAGCATCCCATGGTTGCCAAGCCACTGCCCAAGCTGGAAACCAGCAATCCACCCGTTGGAAACACGACATAACAAGCCGCAGAGAAGAGCAGGACGAAGGATGATGCGATGGGAGCCGCCATTGCAACGCCATGTTCGGCCAGGAGCGACGGCGTTGTTTCAACAATCAAATCCGCTGGTGCTAGATCAGAGTTAACGGCCGAAGTCGTGGATGCGGCCAAGTCCAACGCTGCCTGACCCGACGCATCAACGCCGTCGGCACGAGCCGTCGTCTGGAAATCCATACTTGGTTGGCTCAACTCGTTTTCGGTGTCCGCATGATGGCGAAACGGACTGCCCCGCCGAATCTGATCCGAATCAGGTGGTCGCTGCGTTTCTTGGCTCGAGACGTTTTGCTCAAGCGATTCGAGCGTGGAATCGATCCTCACGCGTCGGCGAGACTCAGCCATGACCGCTCCGCGTTTTTTCGGCACACCATCGCAAAGTGAATCGATCGCAGACTTGGGATCGGACGACACTCGAGTTTAAATCTTGCTGGCGTCTCACGGACGAAGTTAACCTCATGGAATGGGTAAAAGAAAATCATCCGGTTGCCTGGCTGTCTCCCGGTGGCAACGATCTACGATGCGACGCAAAAGCGCAATACCTCAGTGCGGCTACCCTAGCATTAGCTAGACTTCCAATCGAATTATCGACATGCGGATGAACGATGTTTTCTACGTGGGAAAAGGATATGGTCCAACGCAGACTTCAACGCGATGAAATAGGTCGCCGCGGGCACGAAATTTACCAAGCTGAATTACGTTCTTCCCTAGAGCCACATTTTTCGGGCAAATTTGTAGCGATTGATGTCGAGTCCGGCGTCTATGAG
>JBCCJB010000216.1:0-7300 GCA_039028015.1 Planctomycetota bacterium | reverse complement strand
GTTGCCATTGCTGCCGTCGAGTCCAAATTCAGCGTGGTTCTCCCAGCCTCGCATCCAACGCATCGGATACTGATACCACCGGATCACTTTGGTCTGCAGCGGTGGCGGATCGCTCGCGGGCGCGTCGATCGCCTGTCCAATCACTCCGGTCGCTGATGAACTGTCAGCGACGCTGATCGGATCGGGTTGCGATGGGGGCTGGACTGCCGACGGGGATTGGGACGTTGATGGGGTCAGGGCTGGCGATGGGATTGGCGTTTCGGGTCCGGGGTCAATCAGCGGAGCGGGAATGACTGGAATTGATTGTCCATCGACCACGGGTGGTGACAAACCAAAGGGTTGCATGACGTTGGCGGGCATTCCTAGACCGTCGGCAGGCAACTCCAACGAGGGAACCACGTTTTGGCTCAGTGGTGCGTCAATTGGGTAGGCCGGAGCAGCCTGAACTGACGGAGGCATTGGAAAGCCAATGATCGGTCCGTTGGTCGATGAGGTGTCGGGCAGCGGAATTGGCAGCGGAAGCGACTCCTGTGCCTGCACGGACAAGAAGCTGCCCATAACGGCACCGAGAATCAGCAACGCGGCAAAAATTCGAGCACAGCCGGCACAAAATGATTTCACAATCGCAAACTCTGCCACGAGAAATAGTTCTCACAGCGAGCTAACAAACCCATCTGGACCGGTACAAGGTCATCTCATTCGGATGGCCAGGTTCCAGGTTTCCCGGGTTGGCCTGACCTTGCTGAGAGTCTGCTGCGTCAAGGCAAAACGTGGCGGCAAAATCGTGTTCTAGCGAGTTCATCGCCGACGCATGGCCCTTTGCAGGCCCCTTTCGCTCTCACGTCGCTTGATGGTTTCGCGTTTGTCGTGAATTTTCTTGCCTTTAACGAGGCCCATCACACATTTTGCGAGTCCACGTTCGTTGAAGTAGACCCGCAACGGGATCAGCGTCAGCCCGCGTTCATACGCTCGGCCGGCAAATTTGTCTCGTTCGCGGGCATGAAGCAATAGCTTCCGCGGTCGGCGTGGATCGTGATTCCACATGCCGGCGTTGTTGTAATGGGCGATGTCAGCGCCAACCAACCACAACTCGTTCTTGTCGACACGAATATGAGCCTCGTCGAGCGACAGTTTCCCCTCTCGCATCGATTTCACCTCGCTGCCCATCATCATCATGCCGCACTCGATTTCGTCCAAAATTTCGTAACGGAACTTGGCTTTACGGTTTTGGGCCACCATGGTCGTGTTGGGAGCAGACGGGCTTGCCGGTTTTCCTCTCCTGCCCGCCTTGGAAGATTTTTTTTGGGCGTCTTTTTGGCCAGCCTCCGTTAGCGTTGTTTTTTGGCTCTTATGTTTGCTTTTCGACATCTTCAAAGTGTAACGCGTGCGAGGTGAGGTCGCAGTCGGGTCGGCAGACCTTAAGTAGCGGCTATACTGATTCGATGGATCAACGACGAACTTCGGCGGCTGATGTCGTTCTGCGACTGATCCAACGACAATTGATTTTTTTCATTTCGAAATTCGATTGAGAGCTCGATGGCATTTGCATTGCCTGTCGTTGCCGAACCCAGCATTCCGGTGGGAACCGCCGTTAGCGGTTCCGGACGACTGCCACGCTGGCTGAAGCGTCCCATTCCAAAGTCCAATTCGAATCATTTGACCGATTCCTTGGTCGATGAGTTGCGATTGGAGACGGTTTGCGAAAATGCGAAATGCCCCAATCGAATGGAGTGCTACAGCCAGCAAACGGCAACGTTCATGATTTTGGGCGCGGTCTGCACGCGGCCCTGTGGCTTTTGCGCGGTGAAGCGCGGACGTCCCGCCGAAGCACCCGCCATAGACGAGCCCGCACGCGTTGCGGAGGCTGCCAAACGTCTTGACCTCAAGCATGTCGTGCTGACGTCGGTAACGCGCGATGATCTTCCCGACGGCGGTGCGCAACACTTTCACGATTGCGTGGTTGCGGTGCGTGAAGCGACGGGCGCAAGCACCGAAGTGCTGACTCCGGATTTTGTGCACTGCAAGGAAAAAATTGCGACCGTGATCAAATCAAAGCCAACCGTGTTCAATCACAACATGGAGACGGTTCCCCGGCTTTATCGTCGCGTGCGGGGACCCAAGAGCGATTACACGTGGACGCTGGAAATGATGCGTGACGTGAAACGATACGATCCTCGGACCAAGACCAAAAGCGGATTGATGCTTGGCTTGGGTGAGCAACGCGGTGAATTGCTGGACGCACTTGCTGATTTGCGTTCCTACGACGTGGACTTCCTGACGCTGGGGCAATACCTGCAGCCCGGCGAGAAGTATTTACCGGTCGTGCGATACGTGCCCCCAGAAGAATTCGACGAGATCGGCGAGATCGCCAAGTCGATGGGGTTCAAGAAGGTGGCGAGTGGTCCTTTTGTTCGCAGCAGCTACCACGCCCGCGATATGGCCGAGACGAACTAGACTTGGCCGCTCGGTTATCAGCAGACCTCCTCCGACCGCCCTGTTATTGCCGGTCCTACAATTTGCCCGTGTGATGCCGACGAGGGTGGCTGAGGGGACTCGAACCCCCGACTTTCGGAACCACAATCCGACGCTCTAACCAACTTAGCTACAACCACCGCAACACTTGCGGAATCTATCTTCGCCCTTTCGGCCGGTCAATGGCCGTGGCATAGGGTGGCGTCGCGCCGACGCGATCGCGACAAGGTTTTAGCGATGAAAACGTGTCGCGGGGTGCTGCCGAGGCGCGACGTGAACTCGTCCGCCGATTATGCTGTCGGCAACTTGACATGATGCTTGTTGAAATTGGTTGGACGCCATCGCGCATGACACTTCACGATGATTTTCATGATGATGATTGGCTCCAGCCACCTGGGGATGGCGACACGCGTTCGCGAAAAACGCGATCATCGGACACTCACGGCGCGAAATTTCGTGCCCGCAGGCACAAGCCACCCTCATTTCCAGATCAAACGTTGGGACCGTTCACGATCGGAAGCCAACTGGATGTCGGCTCGCATGGCTGGATCTTTAACGCTCGCGATCAATCGCAACGTGACGTTGCGGTCAAAATTCTGACTCAGCCCGAAAGCCGCTCCGGTATCCGTGCGAAGTCCGGTTTTCGCCGCATGCGATCGGTCCGTCATCCCAATCTCATGCCTGTTTTGGAGATGTACCAAACACAAGATTATCTGGCGTATTCGATGGTTCAGATGGCGGGGGCGAATCTCGAAAGTGAGCTGAAGCGTTTGCGTTTGTTGCCCCTACAAGAAGGTTATCAGCGTTTGTGCTGCATGGTTCAACAGGCGGCTGCTGCGCTTGCGCATTTGCATTCGCATCAGCTCATTCATCGTGATGTCAAACCAACCAATCTGATGTTTGATTCGAGCGCGAATTGTGTTCGTTTGATCGACTTTGATTTGGTTACGGACTTCGATGCGGACTTGGATTTGAGTTGCTACCGAGACTATTTGGTTTGGACGCCCGGTTACGTCGCCCCTGAAGTGCTTTCACGTCAGTATTACTCACCGGCTGGCGACATCTTCAGTCTTGGAATGGTGTTGCTCGTTGGCCTGCGAGCGCTCTCGCGTTCGGAAAGGCGACGCGAGCACAATCAAAGCGATATGAGTGATTTGGTTGATGCCGATGTCACACCGCTTCGTCGTGACAGTAAAGATTCGGACTTAGATCGGAAACTGATTCAACACGCCTTGGATGGACTTCACCCATCGATCCCGGGTTGCTTGATTGACACCGTCGCTGAGATGGTTTCGCCCGATTTGTCTGATCGACCGCTTGCGGCATCTCTGGCCGATCGAGCCTGGGATGGATCGACTCTCAACAAGACCACCAATCGGTCGGCATCGCTCACGACAACGACGAATCGTTTTCATACTCAGGTCCAAAAACAGGATGCTGCGTTGCTGGACCGGCTTCACACGTGGATGCTTCATGTCCAGCGTGGCCGAAAGTCTCGATTGCACATTCAAGGCCCCACCAGATGTGGCAAGTCGACATTATTTGCAATCGCCGTGGATCAGTTGCGGCAACATCGTTGGTCGCAGGTGTTTGAATCGTATGGAGATTTGGCGTCACCACACCCATGGGCGACTTTGGAACCGCTTTTGGAAGACATCGTGTCGCGATATCGGCGACGGGATCGCGAGCCGGTCGCCGTCGACGATGACACTCGCGAAGTGCTGGTGCACGCGTTCAGAAGTCTCGACCTGATCTTATCTCGCCCCCGCAAACAAGAATCCACGACGGATCAAATTCAACCCTCAAACGATGAGGTGCGGTCTGCGTTAGTCACGTTCTTTCGCGGCGTGCGTTCGATTGGGCCCTTGTTCCTGGCAATCGAACAGATCGAACGAACCGATGCGTCCACGCTCAGTTTGCTGCGAGAATTGATCAAGGATGACCACGATGAGCCCGGACTCGGAATCATCACAACATCAACGGACTCTTTTCCAGCTGATGAAACGCTGACCATGCCTAGGATTGAATGAAACTCGGGTCATGACCTGAGTCACTCAGAGAACGCGATTAAGCGGTATCGGCATCACCGCGTTGCACCAGAAACAGCAGCACGGGACTGGCAACAAAAATCGAACTGTATGTTCCCACCATGACGCCGATCACGAGGCAAAACGCGAAGGCGTGAATGCCCTCGCCGCCAAACGCGTACAGCAGCACCACAACCAACAATGTGGTTAAAGATGTCAGCAGCGTCCGACCCAGTGTCTGGTTGATACTCAAGTTGATCATGTCGCCGGTGAGCCGTGGCGCTTTTCCTTTAGTCTCACGAATTCGATCAAACACAACGATGGTGTCATTGAGCGAGTAACCAATGATCGTCAGCAAGGCGGCGACAACGGTCAGTGAGATCTTGAACGAGTCAATCAGCAAAAAACCAAGTGCACCGGCCAACCAATAACTGACGGCGATTGCACCCAGCGTGATCGAAACGTCGTGAACCAGGGCCACCACAGCCGCAACGCCATAAATGACCCGCTGAAAACGGAACCAGATATATCCGATGATGCAAAGCAGCGATGCAAAAAGAGCCCCCAGAGCACGGCTGACCATGTCGCCAGCGACGCGACTTCCGACGCTGCTGCTGCTGATCCAAATCGGTTCGCCAGCGAGTTGATCCTGCAACTGTTGCATCACCTCGATGGCTTTGTCCCCGACCAATGGCAACTGAATTCGCCAGTTTGAGAATTTCAAATTGGAGCCCGTTTCCCACTGATCTGCGCCCTCGCCGAGTGGCTTGAGGACGATTCCTCGAAGGTTCAACGGCACACCGGCGGATTCGGCGGCATCTTCAATCGCGGACGCGAGTGCCGATTCGTTGATGGATGCTTTCGAGCCGTCTTCGATGCCCAGCTTCAAGTCGGATGTGCTGAACGCCAACGTGGGCGGTGTGATTTCGCTGTTAACGTTCGTTGATTCTGTGTCGGCTGGACGATCGGATGTCGATTCGTCCTGCATGGCCGCGACAAGCATGGTTCCATTGGAAGAGATCAGACTGCTGCCATCGTTCGGATTGGGAGATGGATTCTCGCCCAATTTTGCCGCGGTGATGTCGACTTCGTACGTGACCAATCCGACTTCGGTGGCGCTCGCGAATGCACTAGCAATCGCATCCTTGAGATCCTCGACGCGTTCGAATGAGGAGTCGACCTTATAGACCGTGCCTTCATCGGCCGTGTCGATCTCGACTCCCGCGACCGTGAACTGAACCTTGTCATCGCCTGACTGATCCAGCGAGTTATTCATAATTCGCCGAACCACTTCCACATCGGTGGGCTGGTCTAGCCGGAATTGGGCCGAAGATCCACCGGCAAAATCAATGTCGAAAATGCCACCGCCTCGGGCGAACAAGGCTCCGATGCCGATGGCAACCAAAATCGCAGAAAGCGTCAGTGACAGCTTGCCTTTGCCGATGAAATTGAAGTCATCGCCACCGGCAAGCGCCCCTCGAACAGCCGCAATCCCATTGAACATTTTGAGCTGCAAGAATCCACGACGCTCTGCCAAGTCAAAGAGCGTTCGTGACACGTAGATCGCGGTGAACATCGAGAACAGGATGCCCAGTATCAACGTGACCGCAAATCCGCGAATCTGGTCAGTTCCAATCGCGTAAAGCACGATTGCGGTGATGAGCGTCGTCAGGTTGGCGTCGACAATCGTGGTTGTCGCTCGGGCGAACCCGTTGCGAATTGCCATTCGAGCTTTCGCGCCCTTGCTCAATTCTTCACGGATGCGTTCGAAAATCAGCACGTTCGCGTCGACTGACATGCCGACGGTCAGGACCAAACCAGCAAGACCCGGAAGGGTTAATGGTTGATTGATGAACACCATCGTTGCCAGGATCATTGCCAAGTTGAGGATCAAAGCGATGCAAGCAACGACACCGGCAAACAAGTAGTAGACTGCGATGAATATCAGCACCAACGTCAGGGATACGCCGATGGCGTAGACGCCTTTCTTGATGGTGTCCGCACCGAGGGTCGCATCAATTTGATTCTCGGCGATGGGTTGTTTGGTCACGGTTGCGGGCAGCTGTCCTGCCTTAAGGATTTTGACCAGACGTTCGACTTCGTCCCGCGAAAAGTTGCCCGTGATGCGACCTTCTTTGCGAATGGGCTGCAGGATGTTGGGCGCCGACAGCAACGTGTCGTCCAGAACAATTCCAAGCTGACGCTGACGCGTTCCCACTGGGGCGTTGTTGGTGGTCAGAGCAAAAAATCGCCCGGATCCTTTGTCGGTCAAATTGAATGCCACCGCGGGCGAACCGTTCTGATCGAAGGTGCTGGCGGCGTAGGACAAGTCTTCGCCGGTGATGTCCAATAACGGATTGATGACCGCTAAGATTTCGATGTCGGGGATGCCCTGATCAGACATCCACTGCGCGATTTTGAATTCTTCATCGGCTCCGCGTCGGTCGCCCGGGATGTCTAGGATTTTGCCGGTCGCGCGATTGCGAACCAACGAGTTTCCGACGGGCATTCGAAGCGGCCGGATGCCGTCGATGCTGTCTGATTCGCGCCCGATTTTGACCCAGCGGCCGTACTGCGCGTCATCGAGGCTGCCAACCAGCTGCATGGTGCTGCCGGAATCCGCCTGTTCGATGGCGGTGCTGATGATGGTTTGATGGTCTGCTTGGTTGGCAACGATGGCAAAGCGAAGTTGCCCGGCTTCTTCAACCAATTTTTTGATTCGATCAACCTCGCGTTGATCGACTTCGGGAACAATGATCTCAATTTGTTCTTCACCGTACGGCCGAATGACGATTTCTTGG
>JBCCJB010000215.1:0-7340 GCA_039028015.1 Planctomycetota bacterium | reverse complement strand
TTGCGTCCGAGTATGGAAGGTTTCATTGCAGTTCCTGCCCGCACCCCAGCCTTTCGGTGGGGCGAGCGATAAAAGTCGTTTAGGGATTCCGAGAACGTCGGGACGAGCCAATCGCGTCAGATCTGGTCTGCCGATCGCTTTCGCCACGACTTCCAGTGCATACGGAAGACCGGGATCAAGTGATTCGATTCCACGACGGGAAGCTAACGAGCGAAAGATCCAAGCAACAGCTCAACGGAGCCGGGGACCTCAACTCGCGGCACATCAGATCAGCGGGCGGATGCCTTGATCTTGATGTCCACCCCCGCGGGAAGACTAAGCTTATTAAGTGCTTCAATCGTTTTGGCCGAAGCCTGAACAATGTCCACCAAACGCTTGTGCGTTCGGATCTCATACTGCTGCCGAGCCTTCTTGTTCACAAATGGACTGCTCAGCACCGTGTACCGTTCGATCCGTGTCGGCAAAGGAATCGGCCCATGTACGATGCTGGCTGTTGCCTTCACCGTGTCGACAATGTCTCGAGCGCTTTGATCCAATACCGCGTGGTCATACGCTTCCATTCGAATACGAATGACTTCATTGGAACCAGCGGACACGGCGACAACACTCTTAACACGACGAACGGAAAACTCGACTCCCTTGGCTCAGCTCGTTCCCGTGCCGCTCCTGGGAGGGCGAGAATGTACGGGTGGCCAGAATTAGCGTCAACGGCTTTTGAGCATTTGGCAAAAAAAACGTTGACTTTTGGCGAGGGCGATTATCTGGCCCACTATCAATGTGCTGGGCGCCTTGGCATAAGACGCGATGAGCTGAGTAACTTGCCCTGTTAAAACCGGGCCTACGACTCATTCGTTTTGGGTAGGCCGCGTGACAACCGGGTGGATGCGTTCGAGCAAGCAACCGAAAAACCGAAAGCAACCCCGATGAGCCCGGTTAGCACCGGGCATACGATCATTGCTCCCAGCGCGAACTATCAGCCATCGGTCGCCGTTGCCTTCGAATCGGACCGATTGACGATCTTTGCCTTTGGTTTCTCAGTGACAGTCCCGGGCACCAACCATGGCCCGCGGCTGTTTTCTTGAATGAGACGAAGCAGTTCATCGCTATCGATGGCTTCGACCTCCAACAATCGCTGCGTAACCGCCTCGAGCACATCGCGACGCTGCTGCAAAATCTCGCGTGTCTGCACCAACATATCGTCGACAATGCGAGAAACCTCCTTGTCGATCATTTTGGCCATTTCTTCGCTATGCATCACCTGATAATCGCCGCCGCCCGAGCCGGCTAGAAACGGCGAACGCGTGTTGCGACGAAGATTGATGCGTCCCAAACGGCTCATCCCGTAATCCATCACCATGCTGCGGGCGACCTCAGTGCAGCGTTCCAAATCATTTTGCGCACCCGTGCTGATGTCTTGGAAAATCATCTCCTCGCTGAGGGTTCCAGCCAGCATGACCTTCATCTGACTCTCCAGTTCGCTCTTGGTCATCAAGAAACGCTCGGATTCGGGCCGCTGCATCATGTACCCCAACGCGGCCAGCCCCCTTGGAATGATGCTGACTTTGTGAACCGGATCCGTGTTGGGAAGCGCGGCCGCCACCAACGCGTGCCCTGACTCGTGATAAGCGACGCGGATCTTTTCATCCTCGTTCATCACGCGCTTTTTCTTTTCCAACCCCGCCGTGATCCTTTCGACGGCTTCGTTGAAATCTTCGGTGGTCACCGCAGGCTTGCCACCACGAGCCGCAAGCAACGCCGCTTCATTGACCAAATTTGCCAAATCCGCGCCGACAAACCCGCTGGTAATCGAGGCCACCTCACGAAGCACAACCGACTCATCCAACTTCACATTCTTCACATGCACCGCCAAGATTTGTTCTCGACCGGCCACATCAGGTCGATCGACCAACACATGCCGATCAAATCGACCTGGGCGAAGCAGTGCTGGGTCCAACGTTTCGGGCCGGTTCGTGGCCGCGACAATGATGATGCCCGAGTTGGAATCAAATCCGTCCATTTCAACCAACAGCGCATTGAGTGTTTGCTCGCGCTCATCGTGTCCTCCGACAACACTGCCGGATCGGGATTTCCCCAACGCGTCAAGTTCGTCAATAAAAATGATGCACGGCGCCCGACTGGTGGCCTGAGAAAACATGTCACGCACGCGGGCCGCCCCAACACCAACAAACATCTCCACAAAGTCACTGCCCGACAAACTGAAGAACGGCACGCCCGCCTCGCCCGCGATCGCTTTGGCAAGAAGCGTTTTGCCGGTTCCCGGCGGACCCACCAGCAAGACGCCCTTGGGAATGCGTCCGCCAAGTGAGTGATACTTTTCGCTGTTTTTCAAGAAGTCGACGACCTCGCTGACCTCTTCGACGGCCTCTTCAATTCCCGCGACATCCTCGAATGTCGTGGGCAAGTCCTCTTCGCTGTAAAGCTTCCCGCGACTGCGCGAGAACGACATCGGCGAACCCACGCCGCCAAGTCGCCGCAGCATCACGATGCCCAAGGCGACCAAGACACCGATCATCAACAATTCCGGCCAGTGGTTTTCCAAGAATCGGCTGGGGCGGTCGTTATCCCACGCCACGCCCGATGCATTGAGCAGTCCAATGAATTCCGCCGCGATCACATCGTTGGGGAATCCACGGATGGTCATGAAATCAACCTGTTCGCCGGATAGGTCGGCTGCTTTGCTGTCATCTTCCTCCGGATCAGCTGATGCCGGTGTTGACTCCGCATCAGCTGATGCGATCGCGCTTGCCGTCGATTCGTTCTCTGATTTGCTGCCGGAAGACTGATCCGGATCGGCTTGATTGGGCTGCGCGTCGTTGTCAGACGATTCACCCGTGGCTTGCGATGACTCCGTCTCGCTCGATTCAGATGATTGAGCTTGAGCCTTTTCGTCGCTGGCTGGTGTGCCTCCACTCGGCTTATCCGTTCCGCGTGGCACCGTTCGATATCGAACCTTCCCTGTAATACGATCGTCGGCGACTTTGATGTCGCTCAAGCGACTCAGTTCGACATTCGCTTTTGGATTGACGCTGCTGGGAACAATGATCGCCGGATAATCCGTGGTGCGGTCTGTCACGCGGTTTTCGCGGACTCGCTTTGCGTAGCGAGCATGTTCCTGAAGCAACGAAACCAGTTGGGGATACGACAAACGCTTTCGATTGTCGGAAAACAAAAAAGCCGACAACAGCACGGCCGCCGTGACAGCAATCAGCACCATCCAGACGTTGCCGCCACCACGGTTTTCGCCGCCGGATTGCTTGTTCGTTTTGGGATCTTGACTCATATCAATTCGCAAATGGTCAAATGACGATGACGAGTGACGACGGACTTCGCCGGAGGCCAGTATCCCCGATGAACCGCCATGACCCAAGCCAGTTGGTTATACGATGTCTGGATTCAGGTCCAATTGAAATTTCAGGAACGGTTATCCGGATTGTTGCGGTGAGCGGGTTGCGGCATCATATCGCTCGGTCGATCGATATCGCTTAGTCGATCTGTCTTGGGCAGCCCGCCTTGCCTTAGGCTGCCCGCCGAGGTTCACGTGTTTTGCCTCAAACGCTCTTCTCTTCCAGCGCATCCGCGAAGCCACACTGAACTTGATGCGACCCCTGCCGTTGATCACCCCATGATTACCCCTCGCGAGACACGCTCGCCGCATCAGCAGGCCTCAACCAAGAGTGCGACCCGACGTGTGGCTGTTTTGGGGGGTACCGGCAGCATTGGCCGTGCGACGCTGGATGTGCTGCGGCACCTGGACAGCATCGATCCCGAACATCACTGGCAAGCCTTTGCGGTTTCGGGACATCGCAACCTAGCCGACCTGTTCCAGGCCACCGCCGACCTGCCGATTCCGCCGGAAACCCTAATCGCGTCGGATGCCTCGCTGCGTCACGATGCGGAACAACTTCTCCGCAACCGCGGAACGGGTCAGCTGGACGTAGGACCTGAAGGATTGATTCGGGCCGCTGAGCATCCGTTGGTCGATACGGTCGTTGCCGGCATTGTGGGTCGTGCCGGGCTGGAAAGCACGCTCGCGGCTGTCGCAGCAGGCAAACGCGTGGGACTCGCCAATAAGGAAACGCTAGTCGTTGCAGGCCCGGTGGTCATGTCCGCCGCCGAATCAGCCGGTGCCGAGCTGATCCCCATCGACAGCGAGCACTCGGCGATCTTTCAATGCCTGGCCGAATCGCGGGCTTTGACTACAGCCCAGCCACAACAGATTGGCCGCACCGCTACGACCCCATCTCAAAACGACCAAGCTGCCACGCCACTTTCATCGCCAAACGGCAATGGCACATCGGAACGAGGGCATCCGAGCGAAATCGGGAATCAGACCCTGAACGGTTTGAATTCACCATCAACGCCATGGCCCAACGTGCGGAAAATTATCCTGACCGCCTCAGGGGGTCCGTTTCGCGATTGGTCGCAGGATCAGATGCATCAGGCGACACCCCAACAAGCTCTCGCCCACCCGACGTGGACGATGGGCGACAAGATTTCGATCGATTCGGCCACCATGATGAACAAAGCCCTCGAGATCATCGAAGCAAAATGGTTGTTCGACTTGTCTGCCGATCAAATCGAGGTCGTGGTTCATCCCCAGTCGTTGATCCATTCCATGGTCGAGTTCAACGATGGCAGTGTGGTGGCTCAGGTCAGCCCACCGGATATGAAACTGCCGATTCAATACGCGCTGACATACCCGCGACGATTGCCATGCCCGTGTCCCACGCTAGTCCGCGATCGAGCGTGGGATCTTTCGCTTTTGCCCGCCGATCCGGATCGATTTCCAGCGTTGGAGCTTGGTTTCGAAGTCGCTCGCGTTGGGGGCACCGCCGGAGTCGTGATCAATGGCGCCAATGAAACCGCGGTCGATCTGTTCCTCAACGGTCAAATTCGCTTTACTGACATACCTAAGCTGTGTCGCCAAACGCTGATGGATCACCATCATGAATCGTCGCCGGACCTTCCGACGCTGCTAAAACTAGATCGTTGGTCACGCGAACGAGCCAATCAATTGGCCCGCATGCAAGCTTGAGATGCCATGCCACTTTGATATGTGGTCTCAGCTGAACGTAACATTGCGACACGACAAGTTCATTCCCACTCTTTTCAAATTCCCGTTCGATCGGGTTGATCATGTTTCTTTTTGCCCTGTCGGCTGAATCCATTCTGCCGCTCGAATTGATCGCGGTCCTGTCAGATAGCTTGATGCTTGGGCAGTCCAACGAGACCTCCGTGAACGAAACCAGCACGCTCGTGTCGTGGTTCATGTCGACGTGGTTGTGGGTCAAAGTCGCCTTGGGTATCGGGCTCGTTGTGTTTGTCCATGAGCTGGGACATTTCCTGGCCGCAAAAACGTTTGGCGTCAAATGCGAAAAGTTCTACGTCGGTTTCGACGTGCCCATTCAAATTGGACCCATCAAGTTCCCACGCACTCTGGGTAAGTTCACCTACGGTGAAACCGAGTACGGCATCGGCATTCTGCCCTTGGGCGGATATGTCAAAATGTTGGGTCAGGATGACGACCCGCGAAAAGCGGAAGCCGAAGCCGAACGCATCCGGGTGGGCGAAACTGACGAGGCGACCGACGAAGTCAAACTGGATCCACGCAGCTACCCAGCCAAACCGGTTTGGCAACGCATGATCATCATCAGCGCGGGCGTTGTCATGAATGTCATCACGGGCGTTCTGTTTGCTGCGATCGCGTACTTCTCCGGCGTCAGCTACACACCGGCAGCGGTCGGTTCGGCATCCATTGGCGGGCCCGCTTGGTCAGCGGGCATCCAGCCCGGCGGACGCATCATTTCCGTCGCCGACTCCGAAGACAACGACCAATTGCACTTCTCCGAAATGATGATGGGGATCATGACGGCGGGACTGGAAGACGCCGATGCGCCGATCAACGTGCGCGTGGCGTACGACTCGACCGAGGAAACGCTGACGGAGTATCGGCTGCAAACGCAATCCAATCCGGTCCAGCCGGAACGTCAGATGATCGGCATTCGCGCCCCTCAATCAAATCGCCTGCCTAAGCAGTACTACGCGATGCCTGGCAGCGTCGCCGCCGATGTGCTCAGCGATCAGGATGCCGGCGGATCGGTTACTGCCATCGATGGCACACCCGTGGACCCATCGGCCGTCAATCCGCTGGAACAGCTTCACGGGTTGATTCAAACCAAAACCAATGATCCCGTCACGTTCACGCTTGTTCGACGTGATGATTCGAAAACCGAGATCACCCTGCCACCCCAGCCGGCGCTCGATTTTGGCGTGCGATTCGGTGTCGGCCCAATCTCCGCGATCGCCAAAGGCAGTCCAGCCGAGGAGGCCGGATTGCAAATTGGCGATGTGATTGAATCAATCGACGGGAACGACAATCTCGATGCTTACACGATCATCCTCGACCCGCCGGCACCGGGGCAATCCATTGATATGACAGTGCGACGCGGCCGTGGCGATTCCGCGACCACGGAACAACTCACACTGCGTGTGGCTGACCGCCTGCAAGTCAATCAACCGGTCTCGTCACTGACCGGCGCGATTGGTTCGGATCTGCTCGGCATCGCCTTTCTTCCGTCAAGCGAGGTCGTTGCAATTGACCAAACGTCCGAGCTCCAAATTGGCGACGAAATCCGCGAGCTGCGATTTGTTTTTCGCGATGCCAAGGCCAAAGAGTCGCTATTGGAGACGGTTCCCGAAGATACGATCGCGGCACTCGTTCAAGGCTGGGAAATCAATCCCGCCATGACACTGGTGACGTTGATGGACACGATCCAAGTGCTGCCGATTGACACGGAAGTGAAAGTCAAAGCACTCCGTCCGCCAAACGGGCAAGTCGTCGAAGCAACGCTGAAGATCGCCAAGTCCGAACGAAACTGGTTCGATCGCGGTTTGAACTTCACTGAGCTTTCGGAAACGCACTATGCCGGTTCGCTCGGTGCAGCGGTGGCATTGGGCATTCGCGAGGGCAAGAACAAATTGGCCGCCGTGGGCCAATTCTTAGGTCTGTTGGTTCGCGGCCGCGTCAACGCCAAATACGTCGGCGGCCCGGTGCGAATTGTGCAATTGGCCGGCTACGAAGCCGAGCGAGGCATCTCGGCTCAATTGTTGTTCCTAACCATGTTGAGCATGAACCTAGCGATTTTGAACTTCCTACCGATCCCCGCGCTCGACGGCGGCCACATGGTGTTTCTTACCGCCGAACTCATCCGCGGCCGCCGCGTCGACGAAGCCCTCGAAATGCGTCTCACACTGGCAGGCGTCCTATGCCTACTTGCCCTAATGGTCTTCGTCTTCGCCAACGACATCTGGAACATCGT
>JBCCJB010000214.1:0-7367 GCA_039028015.1 Planctomycetota bacterium | reverse complement strand
CGGCGAAGCGGGAGAACTCGACGACTAGCAGGCTTCGTGCGGGTAATCCACTGACATCGATCGCCGTGGTTGCAAAACGAATGTCGGCATAACGAACGGTGCTGCCAGCAAACTCATCCCGCTGCCCGAGCCTGATTTGAAGGTTGTAGCGGCCTGAGCTGTTACCGGTCAGGGAATCAATCGCCCCGGAAGGCAGGGAACGCACGCGGATGAAGAAACGGCGCTCCGTGCCCGCGGTTCCAGGCAGCGTCAAACGCATCCCCGGGTCCCGAAAGTTCTCGGAATAGAAATCACCACCCAGCAGCACATTCCCGGTCAATGCCCCAACATCTTGAGCGATTGGAGACAGGTTTCGCGAATCGTCGAAATCAAATCCATTGACGCTGCGAGCTAATAGGGTCCCTGATGAGTCGAATAACTCGATTACGGCGTCCAGGCTCGTACCCGTACGATCGATGTCGAGCCAGATTGGTGTTCCCGAAACTCCCTCAAAACTATAAACATCGACATCATCGGAAGCATTGGGACTGATGAATCCGTCGACGTCGAAACCCAAGCGACGATTCTCATCACCACTTTTCTCGTCGGCGGCCAATGAACCCAAAAACTGCGACGTGGACAGTTCGGCATTGATATCCCGACCAGACGTTAAGGGCGACTCAAGTTCAATAGCCGACCCAACGTTGCGGTCATTGCTGAACTCATCAAACCTGAGTCCGCGATAGTCACCGGGCTGGCCGCTGCTGGCACCATTATTGCCTGCATCGGTCAGCGAAGCGCCAGTGGGGTCAAAGCCAGCGCCCACCGAATCATCATCCAAACTGGTGATGAAGACGGGGAAACCGGGTCGCCCCAACACGCGCACGGTGCCGCCGATACGGTCTTCAATTTCTAAGAAGCGACCCGTCGCGGTAATACCAGCGCCCGCACCAAACATTTTGACAACCAGACTTTCGCTGGCATTACTGGCCAGGGTCAGACCACTGCGGGCGTGATGATTGCCGACAATGATTTCATCGAGCAACACATGCGTGATATCGGTGTCGTCCCAAATCGATTCCGTGGTTAACACCTCACCTCGGATGACCAGACCGTTGATGTCGTTACCGGCAAACTGATTCTCTCGAATCAGCGGACCGACATTGGCATCGTATTGCGAAAACCGATTGGCAAGACCGGTCGATCGACCACGATCAACAAGCGGTTCTGAGTTCAACGCGTTGGCGTTGATATTGATCGCGTCGCCCTGATTATCGATGAACTGGTTATTAAGCAGAATCGGCTGCGCGCCACGCACGTAGACCGTGGATGCGAGATTGGCGCCCAAGCCACCACGCGTCGTTGTCGCGTTGCCATCTGCGTTTTCCGTCAGGATCGAATTGGCGATGCGGACGTTAGCCTGGTGGATTTCGATAGCATTGAACGCATCGGTCCCGCCCGGCGTCACGCTATCGTCACCACCTGCGAAGGTGATGATTGTGTTGTCCAGGCTGCCCGTGCTGGTGAATCCGAAATAGATACCGGCCCAATCACCGGGCGTGCCCGTGCTGCCCGGCGTCCGCGCGGTATCAAATTCGCCGGCACCGCCGTATCGGTCGTCTTCAAGTGACGTGAAGATAATGGGGGAGTTTTCGGTGCCTTCGGCAATCAGCACGCTATCACCGTGCTCCGCTTCGATCCGGGCACCGTCGAGCTTCAGAATGATGCCCGGGTCGATCGCTAGCCGGCCAGCGGCGCGTGCCAAGAGCGTTCCCGACTCATCTTCAAAGCGGCCACCAGCACTGCCGGCAATGATCAGGTCTTCAGTCAGGATGTGCGGAATGCTTGTGTCATTGAATCGTCCTGGCACGCTCAACGTCGACACCATCCCATCGCCCGACGTATCAATCCGAATGAACAAACCGTTGCGAGAGTTATTGATGAGATAGTTGCCGACAATGTCCGGTCCAATCCGACCATCGGAGTCATCGAAACTATCTGGGCTGGCCGATACGGCGGCCCCCGAAGAATCTAATATTGTGTTGAAACTTAATTCGGGACGTGCATTGGTAACGAAGATTGGGGAGAAGGACTCCTCACCCGCATCCACAAAGACCTTGCCACCACCGTGACGAATATTCGCGTGGCTGACGGTATTCAGATAAGTCTGGAATGCTTCCAAGTCGGAATCGTCGCGCATGACGATGCCACCAAAGTCACCGGGAGCGGCAACACGACCAACCGAACCCGTGTCGCCACCGAAGTCATCGTCGAAATTGGAACGCAGCCAAACTGGTTGATCCGGCGTGCCCAAGATCTGAAGCGCGCCACCTCGCAGATCGTTGTCAGCGGATGATGACCCTGCATCCAAGTTGGCGGCAAACAATTTGATGAGCACGCCCGCATCAATGATCGCGGTCACGCCTTGAGGCACGCGAAACTCAACACCGTCCCGTAGTGGTGCGGCGTCCAGCGTTTGACCAACCAGGTAAGGCACGATGTCATCAGTCGTTGCGATGTCACCGTCATCATCGTTCCCGACAATACGAACAAGGTTCGGCGTTCGTAGCAGGGTTTCGGATTCAGATAGATCCAGCCCATCGATGTCGGACAAAACGACAGTGCGACCGTCGGTCGTGGCCAAGCCGGCAAAATCAGCATTCGCATTGATCGCATTGGCAATATTCGTCGCGGTTGTCGCAGCGTCGACGCCAACTGTGATGCTGAGGCCATCAAACTCGAAACGAGCGGTGACGGGATTGCCGGCAATCGTTCGTGAGATTTCAAACGAGTCGGCTGCGTCGAGCCCGCTCACGTCGATGGGGACGACAATGCGTCGACTTGCCAAATCCAAGGCGGCTGAAAGGGTGTCGATTGGGTCCAATCGCTCACCAGTCCCATCGACCGCGGCAACATCATCATCATTGAGTCGATCGACAAAAATCGTTGCGTCGCTGCCTGGGTCGGGATCGCTCGCTTGGAAATCAAACGTGTAGACGCCGCCGGCTCGCCCATCGCGATCGCCATCAATCGGTGTGCCACGCGTATCCCGCATCACGTCAACGGAATCACTCGTGAATGACAATTCCAACTCGTACCGCGAGTCACTATTTCCGGACACGCCGACTGATCCAGGATTGCCGCCCGTTCGACCACCGAATCCGGAATCCGGCACTTCAGGATCGTAAGACTCATTGCCCGCACTTGAGACGCCCAAGTAGTAGGTGCCACTATCGAGCTGAAGATTCAGGAATGAGTCGCGACCGAAATACTCATTGTTCTGGGCCACTAATTCCGCGATTCCATTTTCGAAACGAAACAGCGTTAAGACGGTATCCAAGCCACTTGGGATCGGCAGTCGCTCGGCAAACGTTTCAGCAGTGAATGTTCCTGATTCGGGAAGACTGAATTGATAGAGATCGATGTCGGTGGTGTTGGCTGGTGCGATTCGTCGCAAATGCACGACGTCATGGTCCCCGATGACGATGTCATTCGGGGTTCCATTGCCCATCAAAGATGGGATGTCGAACGAGTGTCCCAGTCCCAAGGCGTGGCCAATCTCATGAGCCATCACATCTGTAAATGTATCGCCAAATGCATTTGTAGACGCGTTGAATTGTGTGCCGCTGACGAGGGCGAAAGGCAGAGGTCCACCGAGCGGTGAACCCAGACCGGAGGCGTCATCAGGCCCGATGCTCGGAGAAACAGCCCGAAAATCGCCCGTGCCGACCATCAAATCATCACCGCCCGGTACGGCGGTTGATGTCTCAATGAATTCGTAACCGGTCACCGCAGCGTACAGCTGAAATAGCGTTCGGACGATTTGTTGTTGCGTCTCGGTGATTAGGTTCGGAAATGGCTGGCCATTGGAATCGGTCCCGAGCGTGTCGGGAAAATAGTAACGCACGACTTGAGTTGCATCGGGCAATGACAAATCTGTCCCATCGGCTCCGTTACCTTCCACATGAATTTCACGTTGGATGTCGCGATGGCCAGGTTCATCGGCGGCACCAGTCCGTGGTGGCAGCGGGACGTCCTGAGGCTGAAGTTGCGCGGAGATTCGCACGCCCGCAGACGTGAGAACCATCAGGTCGGTGGCCGTTGCAATCGTTTCGTTTTCGTCGCTAAATGCGGTGGGCGCTGCGTCGGTCGATTCGACCACGGCCGTGGGCGTTTGCGGTGGCATAAACTCTCGGCCAATTTGCAACCGCAAGTTACCCTCTGGCAAATCATCCGCAAACACGAGTGTGACCGTGTTGGCATCGACGTCGTAAGTGATATCCCCTGTTTGCGGACTCAAAGGAGCGGCCGATGGGTCATCAAGGCTTAACAATTGATAGAACCGGGGATCTTCAGCGTCGCTGACGTCCAAGTCTTGGTCATCGAAATGAACGATGATGGTGTCTTTGGCTTGCTCCAGCGTGCCGGCCCGGTCCGTGGGCGTGGTTCCGACTCGAGAGATCGGTTGCGGTACCACGGCAGTGACCTGCGCACCGCGATCGAGTCGGAATTCAAGTTCGAAATCCGTTCCTTCGTTGAAGGGCTCCGCTGCGTTGTTTTGCAGTGCTTGTGATCCACCCGTGCCGTTGATTTCAATCCGATAGAGGTCATCGGGAAATGCGACGCTCGGATCGGTCGGGTTGGCTGATGCAGAACTAGCGGGCCGCATCACGATTTGCTGAAGGTTGAGCGGATCGGTCGATCCAGGGTTCACCAATCCCAGGTAGCCCAATGAGACTTCAACGTCGTCATTGATTGGATTGCCATCGCCATCCAAGTTGTTGGCATTGGGCCCAAACACGCCATCGTCGCCCGCGCGAAGCAGCTTGATGCTGTCGGAGTTTATCGACGACTCATTTAAGTCCGCACCGCCGTTGAAGAAGAAATTAATCTCACTGGGAACCTCATTGAGCACCGTGCCCTCTTCAAGAAGATTTCCCTTGTCCGGGCGAATAGCAAGCAGCTCAGGACCGATTTTCAATTGTTCGGGACTGCCGACCGCAATGTCGTACAGTTGGGCTTCCGTTCCCGTAATGGGATCGGATGAAACCTCGACGGTGTAGGTGCCCGCCGACAGGGCCACGCTAAGCGCGAACTCAGAATTGCCGGCAGTTTGATTGTCAATTGTTTGGATGATGTTGCCCGCATCGTCCAACAATTGAAATTGAAGATCGTGATGGGCTTGGCGATTGACGAGTGTCAGGTCCGCTTGATTCGCATTTTCGGCACCAACTCGATACTCGGATCCCGTCGGCCGAACGAGGATGTCGACCTCGCCGTCTGTCGCCAGCGAAAACTGATAGTGGTCCCTATCCGTGATCGCATTATCAATCGACACACCTTGGATCGTCGCCGCGGCGGCATCGACCATGCCCAAATTGGTGGCCGTCAGCAGCGTGTCGTTGGGTTCTTGATTATCGCCATAGAGCACATGAATCGAATGAATGTCATCCTCCTGTGGCCCAAGAAAACTCGTCGAGATGCCAGGTTCCATTAGTGAATCGGTGCCGACGACGTTGGTGAATTCGAGTCCGAGGCTGATTCCAATTTGCTGCGAGATCGCGTTGATTAGTTCGGCACTCGCCCCACGCGGGTCATTTGCGGTTCGTTGATAGAAGTTGTCGCCCGTATCGATTTCAAGGTTGCCGTCGGTCCCAACCGTGCCGCCAGGTTGACCCAGTATGTTCACTGCAAATCCGAGGGCGACGTCGCCCCCATCCCCATCGATGGGCCGACCCGCAATTCGCATGTCGGGTCGCGTGCCTAACACGCCAATCGCACTCTCATCTTGGTGATCTATCTCGTCGTCGTTTCCTTCATAAACAAAGTTCAGCCCGGTCGTCTCGCTCCAGGCATCAAACACTTGTTCGAAGATTGGAAACCAAGGCTTCTCTGAAACAGAAACGTTTTGACCATTCCCGCTGACAACGCCGGCGCCATAAATGCTGTCAAAAAATTCAATCAAATCACTCGTTTCGGTTGCGATTCCGACGCCCGTTCCGTCCGGAACAATGCCCCACGTCAAGGTGATCCCGTCGCCCAGGTTGGTTGTTGCGTCTGGATCGACGGCGCGCACGGTGGCCGAGCTTTGCAAACGCACAAAATCGGTGCCATTCGCGGTGGGGGTCACCAGCTGCAACCGTGGTCCATCACTCAAATTGATTGCGGTGGCCGGTGCCGCGTTAGGGTCATTTGTAGCCGCGCCAGTGAGAGGTCCGCACACGTCGCCGACCGCGGATGGCATGATCTCAGCCGCGAGGAGCTCGCGTCGTTCGAGCGTTTGGTGGTTGAGTCGACGAGGCGAATGCTGACGTCGTTTTCGAGGTTTTGCGGGCGTTGGGCGGGTCTTGGAGGTCGAAACTCGAGAACGTCGAACCATTAGACACTCGGAGGTCGATTAGAGAACTTGGGAGATGAGGCAGATCGCAGCAGCCGGCCGCCAAGCCCGTGCACAGGCTTTGGTCGTGCACAGGCCTTGGCCGCCGGAAACAACAACGTTCCAGCGAACCACTGGCGATAAAACCAACGCAATCAGCGTCAGAGGATAATTCGCAACCCATCGCGTCGCATGGGTTTCACCCCTAATTCAGCGCGAAAACTACACGGCGACTAGCCCATTGGGAGGGGGTTGGATAGTCGCATGTCAAAATGGGTGGTTTTGAGCGAGTTGCAGACTCATCCGGTTGGACGCGCCGGTCCTGCCGAGGGTTCCCTATCAACCACAAATGCCGCTTGAAATGCCGACCGCGGAACTCAGCAGTCTCTTCAGGGTTAAAAAGCGGCCGTTGGTCCGCTGCCTCCGATCACTCACCGATGGACTACGATGATGACGGACCGACTTACCCATTACTCGCTCAACGACCAAGAAGATGCCCGAAATGAGTTTCAGCCACAAAGAAATCCTTTTCGAAAATAGCCAAGCCCGATCCGGTGGGATGTCGGCTGGGACTGTGAGGACTGAACCGACGGCGCAAGTCGCGTTTCGTTTTGCTGACCTCAGCGGCCTTGCGACACCCGAGGCTAACGCCCACGGCTCACATAACAGTGCCTGTTTCAGATCCCGCAAGGGGAGGTGCCAATCACGGTCAGCCGTCAAATGTCGACGCACGGGCTTCACGCTTTTGGAACTGCTGCTGGTCCTATCGATTCTGGTGGTCGTTGGCGGGATCGTGTTGGTGAATATTGGCGGTGCTCAGAAAGAGGCCAACGTCAATGCAACGACCACGCAGCTCAATTCGCTCAAGACCAATATCCAGATGTATCAGATCCGAATGAACTCGCTGCCCGAAACGATTGAGCAGCTCCGTGATGGCCCCAGTGACTCCGACCAACAGTCCAAGTGGGTCGCACCGATCATCACTGAGATTCCGAGTGATGCTTGGGGCAAT
>JBCCJB010000213.1:0-7418 GCA_039028015.1 Planctomycetota bacterium | reverse complement strand
GAGAACGAGGTCGAGTCGATCGCACGCAACGAGCGACTGATCTCGATCCTCGAGGCGCGTCAGCGGACGCTCGACTCGCTTCATTCAGCAACGATGTTGGCGGCAGTGGTTCGGTTCAGCTGGACGCACCGGGCGTGGGTGTGTTCAGCACTTATGTTGGCGGTCGGTACGGGTCTCTGTCGGGCACCAGCATGGCCGCGCCTCAGGTTGCCGGTGTCGCCGCACTTGCTCTGTCCGCCAATCCCAACCTGACACCGTCGCAGCTGCGAGACTTACTCACCGGCGGTGTGACCGACGTGGGAATTGGCTCGGATGCGACGGGTATCGTGAACGCGGCGACGACGGTGGCCTACGCTGCGGCGGGACTGACTTCCGCGCCTGCTAGCACGACCGCAAGTTCAAGTTCGGCCGGCGGTCGCGGTAACGCTCAATCCGTACGCGCTATGAACGGTGCCCCCGCACTCGCGGTGACGCCAACGAGCCAATCGTCGACGAGTGCCAGTGATAATGCTTTGGCAAACACGGACCAAGCGATTGTGGAATTGCTTGGCGTGGCGACCAAGTATCGCGGCACGGAACCGGCCGAGGCTGCCGCAGTTTCGTCAGCGGCGTTTGAAATCGCTTTGGCCGATGGCGAACCGGAATCTTCATCGAGCATCGATTCGGCTGCCGAGTCATTGTCCTCGATCGATGAAGCGCTGACCTGATCCAAACTACGGGGCGTTTGGCATTTGCGAGGTGTTGCGTTGTCAAGCAGCGACGTCGGCATGGATTTCCAATCGAGCGAGGGAGAGTCTCAACTCGCTGGCGATCTTTTCGAGTCTCGGGTCACGTTGCCGACGTGCGGCTTGCACGCGAACGATTCGATCAAGCATTTGTTGGTGATGGGTTGTCGTGGTTTCACGATCGCCAATCACGCTAGTGCCGTGACGGTTGATTTTGTCGGCAGGTAAGCAATAGAAAACGCCACCACTGGTGTACTGGATTTGATTTTGAAAAAGATCAAAGATTCGTGCGTCACCCGTCACGCCATCGACGGCTTGCTGACATCCGTAGAGATGAAGTGAAAAGAATCGCTGGTTGGTCGAATTGCCCATTTGATGAATCAAGTCATGGTCGACCACGTTGATTTGACCATGAGTCGTTTGCACTCGCTCTCGAGTGGTCAATCGAATGCCGTCCAAGTCATAGACGGCGTGTTCGGCTTGACCAAAAACCATCACCGCACCCCATTGGGTCTGACCATGGTCATGAATCGCGCTGAAGTCGCCGGGTCGCCAGGACATGATCATCAATTCATAATTCGATCCAAGCTTGACCGCCCGGCGACCGTACCCGTCACGCGTCGGATGATCAAATTCAGCCCAGGGCATCAGGTCTGATTCCGCCACGTTGGCGTTTCGCAAGATCGCGGCGGCCCGATTGGGTGTGATCGTTGGCGATTGCTCGCAGGCGTCCACGATGCTTTGGAGGGATCGCGGCAAGCTGGGTTCGTTGGATCGCGTCGACATGATGGGAGCCCTTTTTCGTCAGGTGATTTGGTTGATTGAACGTTGCTTCAAATGTCTGACGCGTTGGAAGTCGTCGGTCTTACCATCGATTTACAGATGCAGGCCGCATTCCTGTTTCATGCCACGGAAACGTGTTGCACGATCGTGAGCGTCCGTCGGAAGACTCGCTCGACTGGAATGAACATCACCGACGGTGGAAAAACCGCGATCAAAGAGTGGATGCTGTGGCAAACGATGGGTTTGCATGTACTGGTACACGTCGCGGGACGACCAACGAAGAATGGGATAAATGCGATGCCGCTGGTCATCGCGTTTGACGCGGGGTAGCTGTTGACGGTGTTGGGTTTGCTCAGCACGCAGTCCCGAGATCCATCCTGAAACTTTGAGTTCGCGTAGTGCGCGTTGCATGGGTTCGACTTTTCGCAAATGGTCGTACAGGTCGAGCTGTCGAACGTCATCGCTTTCCCACAGTCGACCGAAGCGAGATTCCATTTCTTTGGGGCTAATGGGTGATTTAACGTCGTGCACGTTGAGGTCGAGCCGACGTGTGAGTGTCCGGGCGTATTGCAGCGTCTCTTCGGGCAAGTACCCCGTATCGACCCAGATGATGGGCAGGTCGGGTACCTGTTGGTGAATCAGGTGAAGCGTGACAGCCGACTGAATGCCAAACGAGGTGCTTGCGGCCAGGCCCAAGCCAAATTCCTCGCTCGCCCAGCGAATCAGTGCCTCAGGCGAAAGCGAGGCAAACGGATCATGGGTGGTTTGCGGCTGGAGGTCATGGAACATCGAAAAACTCCGTTAAGTGGGTCGAACGCCTCTGAGACGTCATACCCATGGAGCGACTTACGTCATGGAAGCTCGCTTCTTGAAAAAAATCCAGTCAGCGAAGTAAGTGCTGCCTTGCCAGACGCATCGAAACGTCGAAGGGATTGACGATGTGTCAGTCCCGCCGCCCACCGATTGCGTGTTAAGGATTCCTGAAATGTCAGCTATCAAGAAAAGAGTGTTGAGTCTTTCGTTGTTCGTTGTCGCTGCCTTGGCGACCAGTTCCGCCAGTGCCGCCTATCCGTTCGGTGGTTACGGCTACGGCGGCTATGGATTTGGAAACACTGGCTTCGGAGCTTATGGCTACGGCAATGTCGGCGCTTACTCGGTTGCCTCGCCGTATCGATTCGGCACCAGCTATGTGCTGCCGCGTGCCGTTGGCGTGGGGTCCAATCGTTTTATTTCACAACAAGCGACGGCCAACTCGATTCGTGCCAATCGAATCTACCAAGCCAAGATTGCAAAGCTCAACAAGCTTTATCGGTCGTACTAAGAGCCAATACGACAACGCATGAGCCGAACGCGCTAGCGTCGGGCGGCATTTGAAATGCAAGGCGATGAGGCCCGAGGCTAGCGCCAACGGCTCATCACTCGCAGTCGCTGGGTCTTCGTATTGGCTTTAACCGCAGCTATTGGCGAATCGGCTAATCCAAAGCAGCGGTGTTTGACCAATCAGGATCAGGCGATTGTTGCCGAACACTCCGTGCAGGTTGTCACCAATCCAGCGGAGCCAGCCACGTTGATTTGACGGCTGAAACGGAAATTTGCATCACCGATTCGTCGCCGTTTGCAATCGTAAGCTGGTCGTCTTCTGTGACGGTGCCCAAATCAAAAAGCGGTAGGTCTTTCGAATCGAAGTGGGCTTCAAACACCGACGCGTAAGTTGCAGGCACTTCGACAACGAAACGCGAGTTGGATTCGGCAAAGCACAATTCGGTGGCATTGAGGCCGTTGGTGCCGTTGAGCGCCGAAGCGAGGTTGAGCTCCATGCCAAGTCCGCCAGCCATCGCCATTTCGGCGAGCGTGACCGCGAGTCCGCCTTCGCTGCAGTCGTGCGCCGATCGAATCCAACGCTTGCTGATCGCATGATGGACGGCAGCAAAGATGGCTTTTGCCATTTCCCCATTGACGCGGGGAACATCACCGCCGCGACAGTCCCGGACGAGGCCAAAGTGTGATCCGCCGAATTCTCGTTGTGTTTTGCCGATCAGATAAAGGCGATTGCCGGGAGTCTTCAAATCCATCGTGACGGCGTGCGAAACATCATCGATTTGTCCCATCGCGCTGATCAGTAAGCTGGGCGGAATTGCGATCGTTTGCTTGGTGCCTGCTTCGTCAAACGTGCTGAACTCGTTGTTGAGGCTGTCCTTACCAGAAATAAACGGCGTGCCGAGCGTCACGGCTAAATCCTGACACGCAATCGCCGCTCGAACCAAGCTGCCAAGCGTTTCGGGTCGATCGGTGTAGCCCCAACAAAAGTTATCTAGGATCGCGATCTTGGTTGGGTCGGCACCCACCGCAACCGCATTGCGAATCGCCTCATCAATGGCGGATGTGGCCATGTGGTAAGTGTCAAAGTCGCCGTAGTGCGGGTTCATGCCACAGGAAATAACCAGCCCGCGGGAACTGGTCAGTTTCGGACGAATGACGGCGGCATCCGATGGCCCATCGCACAGCGGACCCACGAGCGGTTTGACCACGCTACCGGCTTGCACTTCATGATCGTATTGGCGAATCACCCAGTGTTTGCTGGCCACATTGAGTGAGCCCATGATCGCATGCAACACGTCCGCGTTCTCGTGCGCACTCAGCTGAGGGACATCCACTGCGACCGGGCTTGGAGCCTGGTACGTTGCTTCGCGCACCACGGGCGGGCGTCCGTCGTGTAGCAACGACATCGACAAATCGCCGACCGTCTCACCGTGATAGGTCAAGTGCAGACGACCCGTTGGGACAAAACGTCCAATCCGTGCTGCTTCAACACCTTCGCTGGCACAGAGCTTCTCTAGTTCACCCCATTGTTCCGGAGAAACGGAGAGGACCATCCGTTCCTGCGCTTCGCTGATCCAGATTTCGGTGTAGGTCAAGCCTTCGTACTTGAGGGGGGCTTTTTCGAGCCAGACCTCAGCACCAATGTCTTCTCCCATCTCACCGACCGCACTGCTGAAACCGCCCGCACCGCAATCCGTGACGGCATTGAACAGGCCACGATCACGTGCTTGCATTAACACGTCGAGCACCATCTTTTCGGTGATGGCATTGCCGATCTGCACGGCACCCCCGGAGAGCGATTCGGAGTCGCTGGTCAGTTCAGCACTGCTGAACGTGGCACCGTGGATACCGTCCCGGCCGGTGCGACCCCCGATCGCAACGATGTAATCGTTCGCGCGCACCTGTTTTTCTTCGCTGCCCACCGGCATGATGCCCACGTTGCCGGCGTAGACCAGTGGATTGCCGAGATAACGCGGATCGAAATAGATCGCACCATTGACGGTGGGAATGCCCATTCGATTGCCGTAATCGCGAACACCGGCGACAACACCCTGGATGACTCGTCGTGGATGCAAAACGCCCGCGGGCAACTCGTCGGTCGAAATATCGGGTGGTGCAAAGCAAAACACATCGGTGTTGCAAACCGGACGTGCCCCCAAACCCGTTCCCATGGGATCGCGAATGACCCCACCGATTCCGGTATTCGCCCCGCCGTAGGGCTCGAGTGCCGAGGGGTGATTGTGCGTTTCGACTTTGAAGCAAACATGATCCTCGTCATCAAACGTGACGACACCAGCGTTGTCTTTGAAAACGCTGACGCACCAATCGTCATCACCGAGTTGTTTGCGAATCGTTTGCGTGGCCGCAAAGATGGTCTCTTTGAGCATATTGTCGAACTGTCGCTCATCGGACCCGGCCGCCCCATCAACCCCTAACGCTTCATTAACCTTGGGCCCGCGATAGTGAATGCGACCGGCAAGCGTTTTGTGGCTGCAATGCTCCGACCATGTTTGAGCAATCGATTCCAGTTCGATGTCGGTTGGGTCGCGCCCGAGTTGCTCAAACGCATCCCGAATCGTTCGCATTTCGACCGTTGTTAGGTAGAGCTGTCCCGTCTTGGAAAGCTGATCCAAAGCCGCATCATCCAATCCACGAATGGGAGTGGTGATCAATTCAAACGATGAGTCCTGACCGGCATCAATCGAGTCCAGGTGAAAGTCCCCAATCACAAAACGCTCGATCGAATCGTTGGATAACGCTCGCTTACAAATCGTTTCAACATTCAAATCGCTTGCGCCGGAGATCCAGCACTTTCGCAGCGTGCGCACTCCTGAGGCATCAACGCCCAGATCAGAGAGCGCCGCCAAGGTGCTGGCGGCGACCGGGTCCATCACGCCCGCTTTGGTCAGCACCGTCACCATCGTCGGGTCCGATTCAATGCCCGCTTCGACGAGCGATTCGATCAGCGGTTCGGGCGGTTCGGCTAGTGATTCGTCACCACAAATCGCAACACGTGTGGTTTCAACGATTTGATCCGCCAACAATGTGGCCGCGATTTCGTCAGCCTGCGTTTGATCCAGTTCGCCCTCGATCAAGAACCCACGTGCTGAAGCAATGTGTAAATCATCGCCGAGTCCCAACTCATGAATTTCGCGTTGGATCTGGAGTGCCGAGCGATCGGCCTGATCAGAGGTGGGATGAATGTCAATTTGCCACAACGGCATTGGGGGTCACATCACAGAAGAGGACAGAGCAATCCAAGAACCAACACGATCCGTGTCGGCGGGAGCTTAGCATTCTGTCTGGACTTGCTAAACACGGGACCGAAGTCGGTGATACGACTCGGCGAGTAGGCTCGCTGCGGAGTCGATGTCCCCAAGTTGATTTGGTCGTCCGATACCAAACCGGACGCTTCGTCGTGCTTCTGATTCGGACAGCCCTAGCGACGTTAAAACGTGGCTTGGCAGCGCGTCCACGCTGGCGCACGCGGAGCCACTGCTCATGGCGACCTCGGGTGTGGCCGTCATCCAAGTTTCCCCTTCCACGTCGGGCAAACGAAAGTTGAGGTTTCCGGCTAGCCGATGACCGTTGTCGAGATCAGGACCATTCAATATCAGTCCATCAATTTCAGCCGCTAATTGCTTCCAGAGTCGATTTCGAAGCGTGCGAATGCGATCGTCTTCTATTGCGATGTCTTCGGTCGTTAACTGCAACGCTTTTGCCATGCCAACGACGCTCATCGGATTCATGGTGCCGCTCCTGAGCCCGCGCTGCTGACCGCCGCCGACAATTTGCGGTCGCAACCGTACGCGTCGGTTGCCGTTGCCAGCCACCAAGATGCCGACACCCTTGGGGCCATAAAACTTGTGGGCTGATGCTGTCAATAAATCGATATCAGACGCTTTCACATCCACCGCTAATCGCCCCACGGCTTGCGTTGCGTCGCAGTGCAGCAGCGCACCGGCGTCGTGAACCATCGCAGCAATATCGGTGATCGGGGCGATCGTTCCGATTTCGTTGTTGGCCCACATCACGCTGACCAGGCTTGTTGGCGTTTGGAGTGCCTCGGCAAGTTGATCGAGATCCGGAGAGCCACACTGCGAATGTTCGTGACCGTGAGTTTCAATGATGTGCACGTCGATGCCATCGGATCGCAGATCGTCCGCGACGTCCAACACAGCGGGATGCTCAGTTGCGACGGTGATCAAACGCCGATGGCGACATCGCGGATGCGTGAGTGTGCCTCGCAGAGCCAAGTTGATACTCTCGGTGGCACCCGAGGTGATCAACACGGAACCGGCCGGCGCATTTAACAATTGCTCAAGTGTTTTCAGGGCATCGTCAATGGCATCGGCCGCGTCGCGACCCATCACATGTGAGTCGCTGTGAGGGTTGCCAAAATGATGATTCAAAAACGGCAACATGGCCTCAACGACGCGCTGATCACATGGCGTCGTGGCGTGATGATCCAGATAGATCATGGCTCAACAGCGGAGAAACAATGGACGGGCTAGCTGGACAGCGCCACTTTGGATTAGCCGGCCGGCGCTAGCCGCGGTTTTCGCGGGCTAAACCGCGGCTAGCGCCAAG